>DASXNK010000133.1 GCA_036495095.1 Candidatus Dormiibacterota bacterium
GAGGGCGTCGCTGCGGCCCGCCACGCCCAGGTCGGCGCGCACCTCGACGTCGACCTCGATGCGCCCGCCCAGCGCCCGCTCCGCCTCGATGTCGCCGTGATAGCCGTAGAACTCCATCCCCTCGAGGAGGAGCCGGTCGCAGCTCATGGCGGCCGATTGTAGGCAGCGGGCTGGGTCAGCCCGTCCTGACCTTGCCCTCGGGCCGGAGCACCTGCTCCTGCTTGTCCACGGGATTGACCATGACGACCTGGAACAGGTCCTCGAAATCGCACTGGAAGAGCTGCATCAGCGACTGGCGCAGCTTCGGCCCGGGATTGCGGGTGCCCGCCTCGAGGGCCGGGATGTAGTTCTGGGTGACCCCGAGGCGGCGGGCCAGCTCGCGCTGGGTGAGGCCATGCTTCTCACGCATCCCCCGGAGACCGACGGCACGAACCTCGACATTCATGTGGAACATCCTAAGACGCAGGAGTATGTTTGTCAACAAAAGCCTCGCTCTGGCTGGCGCGCCGTCGGAGGGTCGCTGACCATGGGCGCCGCTGGCCGGGCGACGGCGCTCGGCGGGGACGGCGGCGATCGCTCCGCGATCGACTCGCCTCGGATCTCGCCGCGGGGGTATGCGGCTCGATACGCCCCGCCGATCGCCGTCGCCCGTCCCCCCGCTGCGGGAGAGCGATGCGCGAGTGCGTCACGCGGGTCGCTGGGGCTGAGAGTCGCTCGTCGACACGGAACCCGCGCCACACAGCGCGAGGCGCCGTAGACTCCATCGGTCATGGGCGTCGAGATCCCTCTCTTTCCGCTGAGCGTGGTGCTCTTTCCGCACATGCCGCTGCCGCTGCACATCTTCGAGGAGCGGTACCGGCAGATGATGCGGGACTGCGAGGCGGAGGGAACCAGCTTCGGCGTCGTCGCCATCCGCGAGGGGGTGGAGGCGATGGGGCCGGCGACCCCGCATCCGGTGGGGACCCTGGCCCAGCTGCGCAAGGTCGAGAAGCTCGACGATGGGCGCTACAACCTGCTCGTCGTGGGCGCCTCGCGGTTCCGCATCGTCGGGGTCTCGAGCCGCAGGCCGTACCTGGTCGGCGAGGTCGAGTACCTCCAGGACACCGACGGCGAGCTGGTCTCCGCGGAGCTGGCCCGTCAGGTGGTCACCGCCTTCCGCAGCTACGCGGACACCCTCCGGCAGCTCGCCGGCCAGGACCCGGCGAGCATCGAGCTGCCCGACGATCCCGAGCTGCTGTCCTACCTGGTCGCCGCCACCCTCCAGGTGGAGGTCACCCGTAAGCAGGAGCTGCTGGAGATGGACGCGGCCCGTGAGCGGTTGCGCGGCTGCCTGGCGCTGCTCCGGCGCGAGGCCGTGCTGCTCGACCAGATGCTGGCACGTCGCGACGCACCCACGGGCGCGTTCTCCCCGAACTAGCCGGGCCCGCTGCTACCAGCGGTACCAGCGGCCGCCGGAGGGCCGGGCGAGGAAGCCCACCACCCAGACCGCCAGGGCGATGACCGCGATCCACCAGAGGGTGTGAACCGCCGCCCCCGCTCCGAAGAGCAGCGCGACCAGGAGCAGGAAGAGCAGGACCGGGACCATGTCGACGCCTCCACGATGAGTGATCGTCCTGGGCCACCCCACGCAGTCCGAGGCGCGATCAGTGTATAGTCATACTATCACAAGTTATTAACCGACGTAGGTGGCATCATGATCGTCCCCCCCTGCCGGCGCTGCGGCCGGGCGCACCCCATGGCTCGGGCCTGCGGAGCCTCCGAGGCGCTCGCCGGGTGGACCGCGGGAAGCGCCGAGGAGCGGCGCATCGTCGACCTCGCCGAAAGGGTCGCCGTCGACCGCTTCCTCCGTCACCGGGCCGCCGGGTGAACGGCCAGCCCGCCGGACCGCCGGGCGCGCGGCTCACCGTCTACCTGCCACAGCGCACCGCCGAGCGCATCGACCACGAGAGCCGGCGGCTCAACTACGCCTACGGCCGGGTCTCCCGCAGCCGCCTGGTCAGCGCCCTGGTGGAGGCCGGGTTCGCTCATCTCGGCGACGTCGAGGCGGCGCTGCGCGACGGCACCGACGGCCGGCCCCGGCCGGGGAGGCCGTCGGGCGGATAGCAGCCGGGGCAGCGGCGAGTGTGGCGCGTTGGGGAAAACTTCTGATACCTTAACTGTCAGATTATCCTCAGAGGGGCTCCTGCGATGCGGACACCCGCCCGACTCACCCTGCCTCGGTGCGCCCTCGCCTCACTCGAGGGCGGCGCCGTCCGAGCGTGTCCCGGCTTCCAGCCGGTGCGGATGCGGCGGGAGGTGGTGCGCTGGTTCCGCTCCGAGCCGCTCCCCGTCCCCGAGCCCGACGGGCTCACCTGCGGTCACCTCGGCCACCAGCTGAGCCGGCGCGGGTTCGGTTCCGCGTGCGCTCATCCGGGAGGCCTCCCCCCGGGCGCGGAGCAGGCCGCGGAGCGGATTCGCCGGCGGCATCATCCCCGTCCAGCCTCGGGCCACCAGCCCAGCCTGGCGGTCTGACCGGAGCCGCCGCCGGTCACCCCGCCGGCCGCCGGTCGCGGCGGAACTCGGCGATCACGCGGGTCTCGGCGCGATCGGCCTCGTCCTGCTGGTGCAGGGTGCCCGCCACCCAGCTGGTCAGGTCGACGGCACCCGGCACGCAGGCCTGCAGCACGGCATGCCACCGGGCGCAGCGGGGGCAGCGGCGGGTGACAGCCATGGGGTTCCTCCGTACGACTATGTGACAGTGTGATTATAGGCTTATCTCACCCGTCGCCGCGCCAGCCCGAGCATGGCGAAGCCGATGATGCCGGCGGAGGCGAGCACCCCGGCCCAGGCGAGCCGGTGGCCGCCCCCCGGCGCGGAGCCCGCCCCCGGGGTCGCCGGCGGGGCGACATGGGCGGCGGCACTCACCGGCAGGTCGGTGTGGAGGGCCAGCTGGGCACTCGCCGTACCCGAGGTGGCGCTGACCACGGTGTCGCCGGGCAGGTCGCCGGTGCGCACCCGCATCAGCGCCACGCCGGTGTCGCCGCTGCTGACCCGCGCGGGGCTGACGGTGGCGCCGCTGCCCGAGGCGGCGACCAGGGCGAAGCTCACGGGGACGTGGGGCACCGCGAAGATCTCGGTCCCGCGCTGCGCCTCCAGGGTGGCCTGCACCTCGACGGTGTCGCCGGGAGCGATCGGGCCCGAGGCCGCCGGCACGATCACGATCCGCTGCACCACCGCCTCCGGGGAGACCGGTGCGCTCCCCGGCGAGGGGGGCGGCAGCGGCGGCGGCGGCGGCGGGAAGTGGGAGGCGGCCGGGGAGGCGGCGGCGGCGGTGCGGCCGGTCGACGCCGCGGTGGTGGTCGAGGTGGTGGTCGACGGCTCGGAGGCGCCGGTGGTGGTCTCGGTCTCGGTCACGGTGGTCGAGGTCGAGGTCGTCGTCGTCGACTGGGTGGTGGTGCGGGTCGAGGTGGCGCTGGTTGTGGTGGAGCTGGTGGTGCAGGAGCCGCCCACCGGCACCGGGCCGACGCACACCTCGGAGGCGTGGTCGCGGGTGATCGCCACCGCCGACACGCGCACCAGGAGGAGGGCGGTGAGGAGGACCAGCAACGACGCCGACAGCCGGCGGGCGATCACCGGCACCCCCGGGGCCGGCGCACCCGCATCCTGCGAAGAGGGCTCATGCAGCTGCGATTATCATCCCTCGATCACCTCACGCACCTGAAGGCCCGGCGGGATCCCCCGCACCAGGAGGCGCGCCGTGTCCATCCTCGACCGCTTCCTGCTCACCGGGCGCGTCGCCCTGGTCACCGGGGGCAGCCGCGGCATCGGCCGCGCCGTGAGCCTCGCCCTCGCCGACGCCGGGGCACGGGTGGCGGTGTCCTCGCGGAAACAGGACGCCTGCGATGCGGTGGTCGCCGAGATCGAGGAGCGCGGCGGCGAGGCGATGGCCGCGCCCGGCAACGCCGGCCGCGCCGAGGACGCCGCCCGGGTCGTCGGCGAGGTGATGGACCGGTGGGGGCGGCTCGACGTCCTCGTCAACAACGCCGCCACCAACCCCGAGTTCGGCCCCCTCCTCTCCCACAGCTCGAGCGCCATCGACAAGACCTTCGAGGTGAACCTCAAGGGCCCGATCAACTTCACCCGCGAGGCGGTCGCGGCCTGGATGGGCGAGCACGGCGGCAGCGTCGTCAACCTGGCCAGCATCGCCGGGCTCGCCCCCGACCCGGGGATGGGGGCGTACGCGGCCTCCAAGGCGGCGGTGATCAGCATGACCCGGTCGCTGGCGCGCGACCTCGGCCCCCAGGGCATCCGCGTCAACGCCGTCGCCCCCGGGGTGGTGCGCACCGACTTCGCCCGGATGCTGGTCGAGACCCCGGAGATCCGTGACCGCATCCTCGAGCGCAGCGCGCTGGGCCGGGTGGCGGAGCCCGACGAGATCGCCGGGCCGGTGCTCTGGCTCGCCTCCGACGCCGCCTCGTACGTGACCGGCGCGGTGATCCTCGTCGACGGGGGCCACCTGGCCTGATCACAATGGAGGCGGCCTCCGGGCCGTCGACACCGAATACGGGAGAGGGCGCGACCGATGGCGATGGACACGGGTCTCGGCTACTGGCTCACCCGCCGGGCGGCGCTCACCCCGGAGCGCTCCGCCCTGGTCTTCGAGGGCGAGCGCTGGGACTACGCGGAGTTCAACCGGCGGGCCAACCGCCTGGCCCACGCGCTCCGGGCCCTGGGGGTGAACCACGGCGACCGGGTCGCCTACCTCGACCTCAACCACCCGGACTTCTTCGTCACCCTCTTCGCCGCCGCCAAGCTCGGCGCCATCTTCGTGCCGCTGAACTTCCGGCTCACCGCGCCCGAGCTGGCCTTCATCATCGGCGACGCCGGCGTCCACACCCTCGTCCACGACGAGGCCTTCGCCCCCGCCGTCGACGAGATCCGCGACCGCATCCCCTGCCGCGAGCTGGTCTGCCGCACCGCCCGCCCGGGGGTGCGCGCCCTCGACGACCTGCTCCGCGACCAGCGCGACGACGACCTCGACAACCAGGTGGCCACCGACGAGGTGGCGGTGATCATGTACACCTCGGGCACCACCGGCCGGCCCAAGGGCGCCATGCTCACCCATGGCAACCTGCTCTGGAACAACATCAACGCCGCCCTCGCCTTCGACACCAGCGTCGACGACATCACGCTGGTGTGCGCCCCGCTCTTCCACATCGGCGGGCTCAACGTCACCCCGCTGATCGCCTTCCTCAAGGGGGCCGAGGTGGTCCTGATGCGGGCGTTCGACCCCGGCGGCGTGCTCGACCTCATCCCCCGCCACCGGGCGACGACGATGTTCGGCGTCCCCGCGATGTTCCTGTTCATGTCGCAGCATCCCGGGTTCGCCGGCGCCGACCTCTCCAGCATCCGCTTCCTCCTCTGCGGCGGCGCCCCCGTCCCCGAGTCGCTGATCCGCCTCTACGGCGCGCGGGGGCTCACCTTCGCCCAGGGCTACGGGCTCACCGAGACCTCGCCCTTCGTCACCCTGGTGCCGGTCGACAGGGCGCTCGAGAAGGTCGGCTCGGCGGGCCTGCCGCCGTTCTTCACCGACGTGATGCTGGTCGACGACGCCGGCCGCGAGGTGGCCACCGGCGAGCGCGGCGAGGTGATCGTGCGCGGGCCCAACGTGATGAAGGGCTACTGGAACCGGCCCGAGGCCACCGCCGAGGCGATCCGCAACGGCTGGTTCCACACCGGCGACGTCGCCACCCGTGACGCCGACGGCTTCTACTACATCGTCGACCGCAAGAAGGACATGATCATCAGCGGCGGCGAGAACGTCTATCCCGCCGAGGTCGAGGACTGCCTCTACGGGCACCCCGACGTCGCCGAGGCGGCGGTCATCGGGATGCCCGACGAGCGCTGGGGCGAGGTGGTTCTGGCCATCGTCGTCCTCAAGTCGGGGGCGGTGGCGGCGGAGCAGGACCTCCTCGACTTCACCCAGGGACGGCTGGCCCGCTACAAGCAGCCCCGCCAGGTGGTGTTCACCGAGGCGCTGCCGCGCAACCCCGCCGGCAAGGTGCTGAAGTTCCAGCTGCGCGACCGCTTCGCGCAGCCGGCGGCGGCGGAGGCCCCGGTGGCCGGGTGATCTCCCACGCCGGCACCGCCCTGCGCTCGCGCCGGCCACCCGACTGCCCGCTCTGCCGCGGACCGGTCGAGGTGACCTCGATCGAGGCGGTGCTGAGCACCAACCGCGGCTACCGCTTCCCGATGCTGCTGGTGCAGAGCTGCCCCGCCTGCGACCAGGCGGTGGCCGTCGAGCTCGCCTTCCTGGACCGCTTCTGCGACTGCGCCGCCCACCTCGAGACCGACCTCGCCGACCACGCCCCGGTTCCGCACGCGCGCCAGCTGGTGAGCGTGGTCATCGAGTCGTGCGCCGCCTGCGGCCAGGTGCGCGAGGCCTATCTCAACCACTGAGGCTCGCTGCGCCGGCGCGCAGAATGGAGCGGCTCCCCCAGGCTCAGCACCTGGATCGTGAGTCGTCCCCCCGTGGTCCTCAGGCGGCCAGCTCGTTCCCCCGCTCGGTCAGCTCTCCGAACTCGCTGGCGTACCGGGCCACCGAGGCGAACGGCACCATCGGCACGGCGTAGGCGGCGCAGATCTCCTCGAGCGTCTCCTGGCGCCGGGCGACGTTCTCGCTCGACACCCGCGACGGGTCGTTGCTGCCGCTCCGGGGCGCCCACAGGTCGGGCTTCTCGGTGAGGCAGAGCACCCGGGAGTACTGCGCCCGGATCACCCGCTTGCCGCGCAGCGTGGTGCCCCACATGAGCACCGCACCCATCGCCATCAGCCCGCTGGTCGGCGCGCTGCGATACGCCCAGTACCCGTGGACCGGGTAGTACGGGTACTCCTCACCGCATCCCTCGGGGGTGGTGCGGGCGTGGAGGCCGCAGCGGCAGCCGTCGTCCGGGGCCTGGTGCCGCGGCGGGTCGTGCGGGGAGTACATGCACGTCGCCTCGGCGATCTCGCCGGCGGGCCATTCGAAGCGCATCGCCATGCTCTTCAGGACCGGCTTGCCGAGCTCCAGCACCCAGCAGCGGAAGCCCACGATCGGGGTCGGAACATCGTCCATCTCGCTACCGTGGGGGCACGGGTTCCTGGGGCTGCGGCAGCGGGATCACGAGGGGCTCCGGAGCGGAGCGCCTCTCCTTGTGGGTCACCTCGTCCGGGGTCATCGGCTCTCTCCTCCGTACGGAGAAACTCTGCACGTCGCCAGGTGCCCGGAGCTTCGTGCGACCACCCCACATCCTCAGCGGATGCGTTCGGGCACCCATGACAACCGTACATGCCCGGACGGGTTTGCGCTCATCCTCCGGTGAGGAGACCGAGGAGGTTCGCGACCAGCGAGGTCACGGCGTCGAGGAGCGAGGGCGCGGGGGCCGCCGGCACCGGGGCGGCGGGCGCCTCGACCGGGGGCGCGACCACCACCGGGGCGGGCGGCGGGGCGGCGACGGGGGCGAGCCGGGGAGCCGGGGCGTGGCGGTCGATGGCGGCGACGCGGCCGGGGCTGATCGCGGCGGCGGGCGGGAGCTTGGCGACCGCCGGAGCGGGGACGCTCGGGGCCGGGGCCGGTGCCGGGGGCGTCGCCGGCAGGCTGCCGCCCGAGGTGCCCCCGAGCGGAACCGGGACGTCGACGTGGAACAGGTGCTCGATCATCGCCCACGCCTGGGCGCCGGCGATCGCCGAGGCGGTCGGGCTCGGGGCGGGGCGCGCGGGCACCAGGGTGATCACCATGAGGGCGGCGACCAGGCTGGCGAGACCGGCGACCACCAGGCGCAGGGGCAGGCGCAGAGGCACGGGAATCCTCCGTGGTCGGGAGTGCAGAGGGTGAACGACTCCCGGGGGCAGGATCTTGTGGTGGATGGTATGGTCCCCCCGAATGTCCCCCTGGCTCGCCGGCTTCATCGCGCTCCTCCAGGGGTCGACCGAACTCTTTCCGGTCTCCTCGCTCGGCCACGCGGTGGTGGTGCCCAGCCTCCTCCACCTCGACTTCCGGCCCACCGAGGACAGCTTCGTTCCCTTCCTGGTGCTGCTCCACCTGGGGACGGCGTCGGCGCTGATCCTCCTGTACCGGGAGCAGTGGGTGCGGATCGTCGGCGGCTTCCTGCGCGCCTCGGTGCGCGGCCGGGTCGAGGGCACCGACGAGAAGCTGGCGCTGCTCATCGTGGTGGGGACCATCCCCACCGGGATCCTCGGCTTCTTCCTCGAGAAGTCGCTGAAGTCGCTCTTCGCCAACCCCCGCGCCGCCGGCGCCTTCCTCATCGTCAACGCCGGCATCCTGCTCGGCGCCGAGCTGCTGCGCCGTCGGGACGAGCGGCGCGCGCGGATCGACAGCGAGGCCGGCGAGACCCGCGAGGCCGCCTTCCGCGGCGTCGAGAGCCTCAGCGTGCGCTCCGCGCTGCTGGTCGGCGCCTGCCAGTGCCTGGCGCTGATGCCGGGGATCTCGCGGGCCGGCGTGACCATGGCCGGAGGCCTGGTGGCAGGGCTCCGACACGAGGAGGCGGCCCGCTTCTCGTTCCTGCTCGCCACCCCGATCATCCTCGCGGCCGGTGTGCTCGAGGTGCCCCAGCTGTTCCAGCGCGGGGTTCCCCTCGGCACCTACCTGGCGGCCACGGTGCTCTCCGCCGTGGTCGCGTACCTGAGCGCACGGTTCCTCATCCGCTACTTCCGCAGCGGACGGCTCGACCCCTTCGCCGCCTACTGCGCGGCGCTCGGCATCGCCACCCTGGCGCTCGCCAGGTGAGGGCTCACGGAGGACGCGCGTGATGCAGTCGCGCAGCGGCAACATGGCTCTCGCCATCGGTCTCGTGATTCTCGCGGTGATCTTCCTGATCGCCGCGATCTTCTACATGACCACCGACACCAGCCTGCTCGCAGGCACCACGGCGCGGCACTACAAGCACGGCATCCTGGCGCTCATCCTCGGCGCCCTCTGCCTGATCGGGGCCAACTTCGCGCGGCGTCCGCAGGCGTAGCCCCGCCGCGGCGGCGGCGCGCACGTTCGAGGGACGCTCCGGGTAAGGTGGAGGCCGAGGGGTTGACCGACCCGGCATCCGTCCGCCCGGTTCCAGGGGGAAAAACGACGATGTGGATTCGACGCGCCCCGGACTCGCTGCAACGACGCGCCGGCGAATCCGCCCGCGACTGGGCCGCCGCCGTCGCCGCCGGCCTGACGATGCTGGTGGTGGTCACCGTCCGCACCGACGTCACCCGGCTCGTGCCCGCGGCGTACGCCCCGCCCGTGCACGTCGGCGTGCTCCTCTGCGCCGCCGTCGCCGGGGCGATCACCGTCCACTTCCTGCTCGCGGCCTTCTTCCATCGCGGCTCGCAGCGCGGCGCGCTGGTGGCGCTGCAGGGGGCCACCACCTGGCTCGCCTACGGGCTGCTCGCGCTCTTCCTCACCTCGGCCCTGGGGGTCGACCTCTCCGGCTTCCTGCTCGGCAGCGCGGTGCTCGGCGTGATCATCGGCGCCGCCGCGCAGTCGTCGCTCGCCAACCTCTTCGCCGGGCTGGTGATCGGCCTCGCCCGCCCCTACCGCGTCGGTGACTGGGCGCACCTGCGGTCGACGTCGTCGAGCGGCGTCGAATGCGACGGGGTGGTGCTGGCGATCGGCGCGATGTACACCACCCTGCGCTCCGACGACCAGCAGCTGACCATCCCCAACGCGGTGGCGATGACCGCGATCACCCGCACCGACAGCCTCCCGGTGCGGGTGACGCTGACCCTGACCCTCCCCGGTCACATCGGCGTGGCCCGGCTGCGGGGGGTGCTCACCGAGGGTCTCGAGCTGGGCGCCGACGACCGGGTGACGGTGCGCCCCCGGGCCCTGGTGCTCGCCGGCGAGGAGGCGCTCACCTGCGACATCGAGGTGCGGTCGCTGCGCCGGGTCGAGGAGAGCGAGGTGCTGAGCATCGCCCGCCGGACGGCGGCCGATCCCATCCCCGAGGCCCCCGCCGAGGTGCTGGTGGCACGGTAGTCCGGTTCGTACCCGGGGGGCCACCTCCCCCCGAGGACACCCTCCTGACTAGTGCAGGTCCAGGATCAGCCGGAGCGGCCCGCTCGCGAAGCTGGGGGTGAACTGGACCGCGTGGGCGAGCCTGACCACGTAGGCGGTCGAGCCGGCGGACGGGGGCGGGGTGAGCAGGCTGACCGAGGTCACCAGGCCGCCTGCCAGCGGCGCCGCCGGGGCGCCCGGGGCGGTGGCCTGGTCGAAGCTGACGATCAGCGTGGTCGGGTCCTGGAAACCGATCGTCGCCCGCGGCGACCCCGACGCGGCGCCGGCGGCGGGCTGCAGGTCGAAGACCATGCGCAGGTAGCCGGCGTGGGCGCCGTAGCGGATGCCCTGGACACTCCACCCGGGCGCACCATCGCCGACGGTCACGGTGCCGGTGAGCCCGGCGAGGGCCGCCGAGGAGTGGGGGGCGGCCGGAACCGGCGCGGCGGAGGGGCCGGCCGGCGGGACCACCGCCGGGTGCTGGGGCACCGTCGCCGCCGGCGGCGCCTGGGTTCCCGAGGTGCCCGAGGTCGAGGTGGCGGGCAGCGGCGAGGTCGAGCGCGCGCTGGCGACGCCGACCACGAACATCAGCAGGATGGCGGCGCCGAGCACCACCGTGAGCCGGCGGCCGTCGATGGTACGGGCGTTGCCGGCCGGCGCGGCGGCGCCGGGGGAGGCGGTGGCGGCGGCGGCCGCGCCGGCGCGGCGGCGGCGGGGCGCCTCGGGCTCGGCCTCGGGGCGCCAGGCGGGCCACTCCTCGTCGGTCTCGGCGTCGGGCGGCGCCGGGCGGGGCGCCGGGAGGGCGGCCGAGCCGGCGAGGCTCGAGGGCCGCGCCGGGGGGGCGAGCAGCTCGTCGACGGTGGGCTCGCGGCGCCCGGTCCGCTCCGGGACCGGGGTGGAGGCTCCCTCCTCCCCCTCCCAGGCGGCGCCGTCGGGTCGGGCGGCGGGGCGCAGCGCCTCGCTGCGACGCCGCGCCAGGTCGGAGCGCGAGCGGGTGCCGCGCATCGGAGCGCCCGGGCCGCTGACGATCTCGATGCTGTCGTCGCGGTCGTCGAGGGCGGCGACGCGGAGGGCGCGCCGCAGCGCGATCTTCTCGCGGAGGCGGTCGACCACACCGGGACGGGGGGCCGGCATCGGGCCGAAGCGCTCCACCGTGGTGGGCTCGTCGAGGGCGTCCTCGTCGGTGAGCGGGTAGCGAGCGACGGGTGGTGTCTCGGCCGAGCTCTCGGGCGTCCAGACGGGCACGGCGTCTCCTCCAGGTGGAACGGCGGCGGCGGCGGTCTCGGGGTGCCCGGGCGTCGCCGGGTCCGAGGTGGAGGACGGGATGTCCGGAGCCGGCGCCTCCGGAGGCGATTCGGTGGAGATGGTCTCGAGCCCGGCCTCGGCGGCCGGCGCGGTGGCGGCCCCCGCTGCCTCGGCGGCCTCGGCGGCCTGGCGGGCCTCGGCCCGGGCGCGGCGCCGCTCTGCGCGGCTCTGCGGCGGCTCCGCCGGCGGCGGCTCGGGCAGCCCGTCGGGCAGTGGCCCGGAGGGCGGTTCGGTGCCGGGGGGCGCATCCACCCGGGCCGCCGCCCAGACGTCGAAGGTGTCGGGGGTGGCGGAGGGCGGCGGCGCCGCCGGTGCGACCGGGCCCCCGGGGGCGGGCACCAGGCCGGCGGGAGGGCGCCGCGGCATCTGGGGCGGACGCGCGGTGGCCCAGGGCAGCGCCGCGCCGGTGCCGCCGCGCAGCCAGGGCGGGGTGCTCTCGGAGGGCCCGGCCACCGCGGCGGCGTCGGGCACCGCGGGCATCGGGTCGCCGGCGGCGATCAGCCGGGTCTGCTCGAGCAGCAGCCGCACCGAGGTCTCGGGAAGGTGCACCCGGGCCAGGCCCTGGACCCGCTCGACCTCCTCGCGGAGGTGGCCCAGCCCGGCACGGCAGCGGTGGCAGCCGACCAGGTGGGCCTCGAGCTCACCCTTGCGGGGGGCGGGCAGCTCGCCGTCGACGTAGCAGCTCAGCGTCAGCAGGCTGCACTTCACAGCGCGATCTCCCGGTAGACGGTGCCGAAGTCGCGGCGGGCGCCGGCGAGGAGCCGGGAGGCGGCCTCGGGCGAGCACTCCAGGGCGCGGCCCATCTCGCGATAGCTGAGCTTGGCCATGTCGCGCAGCAGCAGCGCCGCGCGCCGCTCGAAGGCGACCGTCATCAGCGCCCGCTTCACCGTGTTGATCCGGGTCGCCTCGCCGGCGTCGACGTCGGCGCCGAAGTGCTGCTTCGAGCGGCGGAGCAGGCGGCGGGGGCCGGGGAGACGCTGCTGGTGCTGGCAGGCGCGGGTCACCGCCCGGTAGAGCGCGACCCGGCCGTCGGCACGCACCCGCGCCGGCGGGTACCGGCTGGCATGGTGAATCGCCGCCGCCACGAACTCCAGCGCGTCGCCGGGATCTCCGACGAGGTGGGTGGAGTAGGTGGCGAGGTCGTCGAGGTGCTCGCGCACGAGGAACGCGAGCTCGCTCGTTTCTGGCAAGACGTGTGCTGCGACGCTGGTCATCAGTGTGGCGTGCGGGGCACGCAGGTACCGGCCAGGATACATATGTACGGTTTGGGGGTCAAGGCGGCAGCCGCCCGACGCCCGGATGGGTCAGGCCGCCGGGCCGGTCTCCGCCGTGCGGCGTCGGGCCGGGCTGCGCCGCGCCGGGGAGGCGGGCGCGGCGTCCGCGAGCTCCCCGGCGAGGGCGGCGGGGGCGGGGCGGCGGCGGCGGGCCCCGGCAGCGGCCGGGCGCGGGCGGGAGCCGGCGGCCGATGCCGGCGACGCCTGGGGGGCCGGCGGCTCGGCCGCGGTCACCGGGGCGCGGCGCGAGCGCGGGGCGGTGCGGGTGGCCGGGGCCACCGGGCCCTTCGCCGCCCGGGTGGCGGCGGAGGTGCTCCGCGGCGTGCGGGTCCTGGATGCGGCGGTCGTGGAGGTGGCGGCCCGGGCGCCGGTGGCGGGACGGGGCCGGCGCGGGCGCGGGGCGGCGGGCGTGGCGGCGGCGCGCTCGGGACGCCGCGCGTCGACGCCGGTCAGGTCGAGCTCCCGGCGCCGTGTCCCGGTGAGCGCGGCGAGCAGCCCCGCCAGGTCGACGCGGGAGGCGCCGGCCGGGGCGGTGGGCAGGCGGAGGGCGAGCAGGACCCCGAGCGCGGCCACCCCGGCGGTGACCAGGAGCAGGGCGCGCACCGGCCCCCAGGCCACCGGCGGCAGCATCGCCCCGGGGTCGAGGGCGGACAGCGTCCGCCGCGGCACCGTGCTCAGGCCGGCGAGCACCGCGAGACCGATCGCCGCGGGCAGCCGGAGCACGCTGACGACGGCCGCGGCGGCGCGGTTCTCGGCCCCGCCGGCGATGTCCGCGACCGCCATGGTGAGCACCGGGGCCAGCGCCAGCCCCATCCCGGCCCCGCGCAGGGCGACCAGGGCCGCGACCTCCCAGCCCGCGGTGGCGGGGCGGGTGAGGTGGAGCAGGTAGCTGGCGTCGGCGAGCAGGGAGAGCCCGGCCGCCGCCGGCCAGCGGGGCCCGATCCGATCGCAGAGCCGCCCGGAGAGGGGCAGCGCCACCGCGGCGGCGAGGCCGGCGAGGAGCGGTGACCAGGCTCCCTGGGGGCCCCCGCCCTGCGCCTGGAGGTGCAGCGACGGCGCCTCGAGGAAGCCGGCCCCGAGGCAGGTGACGAGCACCGCGAGGAGCAGCGTGGCGGCGCCGGCGGCGGGGTCGCACAGCCGCCGCAGGTCGAGCAGCGGCCGCTCCGCGGACAGCTCGACGACGACCAACCCGGCGACGGCGGCGGCGCCACCGAGGCCGAGGAGCACGGTGAGGGGCGAGCCCCAGCCCCACCACGACCCGCCGCCGAGGGCGAGCAGCGCGAGCAGCAGGGCGGCACCGCCCGAGGCGAGACCGGCGACGTCGAGGCGTCCGGCGCCGCCGCCCGGGGCGGACGGCAGCACCGCCATCGAGGCGCGCGCCGCCAGCAGCGCGGCGGCGGCCTCGGCGGCGAGCAGCGCCCGCCAGCCGGGCTGGCCGGCCAGGGCCGCGCCCAGCAGCGGCGCGGCGGCGGGGAGGAGCAGGGCGCCGGCGGCGAAGGCGCCGAGGGCCTCGCCGAGGCGCCGCCGCGACGTGCCGCGCAGCAGCAGGGCGAGCGCGGTGGCGGGGAGCAGGCCGGCGGCGGCGCCCTGGAGCACCCGCAGCACCACCAGGCTGGGGAGGTTCCACGCGAGGCTGCAGAGCAGCGAGGCGCCGGCCAGGCCGAGCAGGCCGATGCGGAGCAGGCGGCCGGCGCCGGCGCGATCGGCGAGGTGGCCGCTCACCAGCGCCATCAGCCCGAGCGGGATGGCGTACGCGGCCACCAGCAGCGGTCCGCCGCCGCCGAGGGGACCGCGCCCGGCGGGCACGGCGACGCCGAGCACACCCGCACCGGAGAGGGCGAGGGCGGCGCTCACGGTGAGCACCGCAAGCGCGCCCGCGGCGGAGACGGCGACGGGCGCGACGCCCGAGTGCGAGCGCGGACCGCGGTCCGCCTCCGCCCGGACGCCGGCCCGCCGCCTCGCGGGGCCGGTCGCAGCTGGTCGCCGGCAGGCCTCAGTGAGCACCGTGCCGGTTCCCTGGTGTCACCTCACTCCCTTCCTGAGCTGTGTCTGTCCGGACCGGTCGCAGACCCGGCACCCTACGGTGTTTCTGTCGGAAAACGCAAGTACCCGTGCGCGTCATTGCAGGTTCCCCTGCGGCGGCGGCTGGGGGAGCAGCACGCGCTCGCCCGGCCGCAGCCCGGAGGTCACCTCGGTGGCGGTGTCGCCCGCCTGTCCGGTCTGGATGGCGGTGCGCCGCTCGGTGCCGTCGGGCTGCACCACGGTGACGTAGCTGGCGCCGCCGGCGCGCTCGATCGCGGCGTTGGGGATCTGCAGCACGTCGTGCAGCTCGGTCACCACCACCGCCGCCGACGCGGTCATCCCCGCCTTGAGCCGGTGGTCGCCGTCCTGCAGCACCAGCGTCGCCATGTAGTTGGTGACGTTCTGCAGCACGGTGCTGTTGGGTCCCACCGCCAGCACCGCCGCGGGCAGGCGCACGCCGGGGAGCGCGTCCACGCTCACGGTCGCGGCCTGGGTGGGCTCCATCCGGGCGGCGTCCTGCTCACCGATCATCGCCACCACCTGCAGGCTGTTGACGTTGCTGAGGACGATGAACGCGCTCGACGCCGCCGCGCCCCCGGTGGCCGGCGGGATGGCGCCCGCGGGCGCAGCCGCGGCGCCGGCGGGGTTGGGCTGGGGGGCCACGCTCCCCGGCGCCTGCGGAGTGGTGACCCCGCCGTTGGCGGTGACCGACTCGCCGACGGCGCCGTTGACGCTCGCCACGGTGCCGTCCGCGGGCGCGGTGAGCACCGTCTCGGAGAGGTTCTGCTGGGCGTTGTTCACCCCCGCCTGATCGCCGTCGACCACGGCCTGCTGGCCCGCGATCGTGGTCGAGCGGTTGGTGGTCTGCTGGGCGAGCGCATCCTGCGCCGCCGTCACCTGGGCCCGTGCCGCGGCCACGTCCCTGGGACCCGACACCTGGTCGGCCGACCCCTTCCCCTGGTCGGCGA
Source organism: Candidatus Dormiibacterota bacterium (assembly GCA_036495095.1). NCBI lineage: Bacteria > Bacillati > Candidatus Dormiibacterota > Candidatus Dormiibacterota bacterium. The sequence continues at coordinate 15,585 of DASXNK010000133.1, forward strand.
GCAGCTTGCCCTGGTCGCTCTGCACCTTCTGCACGTCCTGGGCGACCAGGGCCTGGTCCTGCACCACCCGCGGCGAGTCGGTGGCGATCGCCGACTGGTCGGCCTGCACCCGCGCGGAGTCCTGGTTGACCTGCCCCTGGGCGATCGCCGCCTGCCGCTGGTCCTGGGCGATGTGGTCCTGGTCCTGGTTGATCTGGTTCTGGTCCTGGTTGACCCGAGCCTGGTCCTGCGCGACGTGGGATTTGTCGGCGGCGCACGCCGCGCCGGCGGGCGCCACCGCGCAGTCGTGCTGCTGCAGCTGCTGGTCGTGCTGCAGCTGCGTCTGGTCGCGCTGCTGCTGCTGCTGGTCGCGCTGCAGCTGCGCCTGATCTCCCGCCAGCTGGGCGTTGGCGGCGGCGAGCCGTCCCTGGTCCTGCTGGAGGGTGCCGAGGTCGGCGCCGAGCCGGGCCTGGTCGCGGTTGAGCGCCGCCTGGTCCCGGCTGAGGATCGCCTGGTCACGGCGCAGGATCACCTGGTCGTTGGCGAGGAAGCGCTGGTCCTGGACCACGGTGGCGGTGTCCACCTGGACCGCAAGGGTGGTCTGGGCGATGGTGTGCTGCAGAGCGGTCTGGGAGGCCTCGAGGTTGTGCCGGGCGGTCTCGACCGCGTTGCCGCTGACGGTGTTGGCGAGCGTCGCCTGGTCCTGCTGCAACCGGGCCTGGGCCTGGCGCAGCGCGTCCTGCAGCGGGCCCGGGTCGATGCGCGCCAGCACCTGCCCCGCCTGCACGTGGTCGCCGACGTGGACGCCGACCTCGATGAGCTGACCCGCCTGGCGGAAGCTGGCGTTCTGCTGGTTGACCGGCACCAGCGTGCCCGCCGCCCGCGCCACCACCCGCACCGTGCCCCGGGCGACGACCGCGGTGGCGACCCGGGTCCGCGGCGGCGGCCCCGGGCGGAGCAGGTCGACGGTCACCAGCAGCACCAGCAGCAGCGAGGCGACGGTGAGCGCGGTGGCGGCGAGACGGCTGCGCGTCATCGCCGCTCGCCTCCGGAGATCGGGGCGAGGGTGGCATGAACACGCCGGCGGCGCGGTCCGCCATGGACCGCTGCCGTGCATCCCTTCCCGCCCCTCCCACCAGCGCGCCTGTGCGGCACCGGAGGGCTCCTCATCGCGTCGTCGCCGTCTATATGTCGAGGGGCCGACAGTCTAGGAGATTCGAAGCGCCGCCTGCAATTGACGCTCTTGATGTCGTACGAAAGTGTCCGTACTGTCAGAAAGGCGCCGGCACGGTGAGCAGCGCGCCGCCGCGCACGGCGGTGGGCGGGGCCAGCCCGCACGCGCTCCAGGCGGTCGCCGGCATGCCGATGTCGGCGACGACGACCCGTCCCGCGTGCGCCCGCCCGGATCCGGTCCAGAGCCCGGTCTTCACCGCGGTGAGGGTGCAGGTGACCTCGGCGCGGACACAGGGGTGGTGGGCCTCTCCGGTGCTGGCGTCGAGCCCGCTCGGGACGTCGACGCTGAGCACCCGGGCGCCGTCGAGGGCGGCGATGGCGCCGGCGTCGGGTGGGCGCGGCGCGCTGCGCAGCCCGGTGCCGAGCAGGGCGTCGACGCAGAGGGCGGCGGCGGCCGCGGTGGCGGCGAGCCCTGACGTGTCCTCGTCCACCGTCACCGTCACCCCGGCGCCGCGGGCGGCGCGCAGCTGGTCGACCACCGCGCCGCGCAGGCGGGCCTCGTCGCCGGCCACCACGGCGTCCACCGCGCAGCCCCAGGAGCGCAGGTGCCGGGCCGCGACCAGCCCGTCGCCGCCGTTGTTGCCACGCCCGGCGACCACCAGCACCGGCCCCGGCCGGCGGCCGAGCATCCGCCAGGCGCAGCGCGCCACCTGCCAGCCGGCCACCTCCATGAGCATGACGATGTCCACGCCGGCGCCGACCGCGGCGGCGTCGAGGGCGGCGATCCGGACGGCGGCCAGCGCCCCGTAGCGCCGCTCCCGCGAGGCCGCGCTCACCCGGCGGCCCCGAGGGAGATGCGCACCGTCGCGCCGGCCGCGGGCCCGCCCAGGCGCGATGCGGGAGCGCCGCGGGCGGCGATCTCCAGGTGATCGGCGCTGCCCATCACCAGGGCGAGGCCGCCGCCGATCTCCGCGTAGGTGCGGGCCACCCGGCGGGTGGCGCCCCCGGGCCAGGACGCCGCCAGCGGCCGGGCCCCGCCGAGGTCGGCCGCCCGGGCGGTGGTGATGGCGTTGCCGAAGCGGTCGACGACGCACACCCGCGCGTAGAGGGCCGCGCCCACCCGGCGGGGGAAGGCGGCGGGGAGCATCACCGGATCGAACACCGGCTCCCCGCAGTCCTCGAGGCGCGCGCCGGCGGCGAGGCGGGCGGCGGCCGGGGCGAACAGGTCGCGTCCGGCGAAGGTGGGAGCGGCCCCCTCGGGGCAGGGGAGCGATACGCAGCCGCGCTCGCCCGCCTCCTCCCAGAGCCAGCTGCAGAGGCCGTTGTCGGGGGCGACGCAGCGCACCCCGTCGGCCTCGAGGGCGAGGGCGCGGCGATCCGTCCCCACGCCCGGGTCGACCACCGCGCAGATCACCGTCCCGGCGGGGAAGGCCCGGGCCAGCGCCTTGACGTGGTAGGCACCGGCGAGCACGTCGCCCGCGGGCACGCCGTGGGTGCCGACCGCCCAGCGCAGCCGGGGCTCGATCGACCACAGCGCACCGCCGAGGGCCCCGGCGTAGCTGTCGTCGGCTCCGTAGTCGGTGACCAGCACCACCGCGTGGCGCGGCTCGGACATGGCCCTGTAGGGTAGGGCCGGTGAGCGGCGTCGAGGTGGAGCGGCAGGCGGCGGCGGTCGGGCCCGCGGGTGCGCGGGCGCGCCGGCCGGCGTGGGCGCTCGCCGTGGTGGTGCTCGCCGTGCTCGGTGTCGCAGCCGCCCTCGTGGTCGGCGTCCGCGGCCTCCTCGGCGACCCGGTGCGCTCCACCGCCGCCGACGGCACCAGCCTGCTGGCGGGAGGCTTCACCCCGCTCGGCTGCGCCGGCTGCAGCGCCCAGGGGTACGTCCAGGACGGGGCGCGCAGCGTGTTCGTCCGCCTGCCCGCGGGCTGCCCGGAGCCGGCTCGCGACGCCCACCTCGAGGTCCGCGCCCGGCCCGCGCCGGACCTGGGCAAGCACGCCTACCTCGCCGTGACCTGCCCCGCGGGGTGATCCCGGCCGGAGCCGCACAGGTCTCGGAGGCGCTGCCGGAGGAGCTCGCGCGCCTCTCCGAGCTCACCGTCGCCGCCTACCGCGCGGTCGCGCCGATGCCCGACGGCTACGCCGCCGAGCTCGCCGACGTGCAGGGCCGCGCCGCCGACCCGGGGGCGGTGGTGCTCGCCGCCCGGCTCGGGGGGCGGGTGGTCGGCGGCGCCACCGTGGTGCTGGCTCCGGGGTCGCCGCTCGCCGAGCTGCTCGAGCCCGGGGACGCGGGGCTGCGGATGCTCGCCGTCGACCCCGAGGTGCAGGGCGCCGGGGTGGGGCGGGCGCTGGTCGAGGCCACGATCGAGCTCAGCCGCGGGCGCGGGCTGCGCCGGCTCTCGCTGCACACCCACATGATCTTCGTGCGAGCCCGGGCGCTCTACGAGGCGATGGGCTTCGAGCGCACCCCCGAGCGGGACGTCGACGCCGGCCCCGAGCTGCATCTGCTGGCCTATGTGCTGGAGTTGGAGTAGCCAGGGGCCGAATGCCGGGACACGAAAACGGGGGAGGCACACGTGCCTCCCCCGCTCGTCAACCCCAGCGGGTCGTCAGTACTCGGGCATCGGCGGCGCGGCGGCCGCCTTGCGATCGGGGATGTCGGTGATCAGAGCCTCGGTGGTGAGCAGCAGGCCGGCGATCGAGGCCGCGTTCTGCACCGCCGAGCGGGTGACCTTGGTGGGATCGATGATGCCCGCCTTGATCATGTTCACGAACTCGCCGGTGGCGGCGTTGAAGCCCTCACCCTTCTTGAGCCCCTTCACCTTCTCGACGATCACCGAGCCCTCGGACCCGGCGTTGATCGCGATCTGGCGGAGCGGCTCCTCGAGCGCCCGGCGCACGATGTTCGCCCCGGTGGCCTCGTCGCCCTCGAGCTTGAGGCTGTCGAGCGAGGGGATGGCGTTGATCAGCACCACGCCGCCGCCGGACACGATGCCCTCCTCGACGGCCGCACGGGTCGCCGAGACGGCGTCCTCCATGCGGTGCTTCTTCTCCTTGAGCTCGGTCTCGGTGGCCGCGCCCACCTTGATGACCGCGACGCCGCCGCTCAGCTTGGCGAGCCGCTCCTGGAGCTTCTCCTTGTCCCAGTCGGAGGTCGACTTCTCGATCTCCGCCTTGATCTGCTCGATGCGGCCCTTGATCGCGTCGGCGCTGCCCGCACCCTCGACGACGGTGGTGTCGTCCTTGGTGACGGTGACGCGGCGCGCCCGGCCGAGGCTGGAGAGCTGCGCGGAGTCGAGCTTGAGGCCGACCTCCTCGCTGATCACCTGGCCACCGGTCAGGATGGCGATGTCCTGGAGCATGGCCTTGCGGCGGTCACCGAAGCCGGGCGCCTTGACGGCGACGGCGGTGAAGGTGCCACGCAGCTTGTTGACGATGAGGGTGGCGAGCGCCTCGCCCTCGACGTCCTCGGCGATGACCAGGAGCGGCTTGCCGCTCTGGACGACCTTCTCGAGGATGGGCAGAAGGTCGGCGATCGCCGAGATCTTCTTGTCGGTGATGAGGATGTAGGGGTCCTCGAGCACGGCCTCCATGCGCTGGGCGTTGGTGACCATGTACGGGGAGATGTAGCCCTTGTCGAACTGCATGCCCTCGACCAGCTCGAGCTCGGTCTCCAGGCCCTTCGACTCCTCGACGGTGATGACGCCGTCCTTGCCGACCTTCTCCATCGCATCGGCGACGATCTCGCCGATGTTGGGGTCGGCGGCCGAGATCGACGCGACCTGCGCGATCTGGCTCCGCTCGCTGATGGAGACGGATTCCTTCTTGATGGCCGCGACGACCACCTCGACGGCCTTCTCCATGCCGGTCTTCAGGGCGACCGGGTTGGCTCCCGCCGCGACGTTCTGAAGGCCGGCGGTGATCAGCGCCTGCGCCAGCACGGTGGCGGTGGTGGTGCCGTCACCGGCGATGTCGTTGGTCTTGGAGGCGACCTCCTTGACCAGCTGCGCGCCCATGTTCTCGAAGGGCTCCTCGAGCTCGATCTCCTTGGCGATGGTGACGCCGTCGTTGGTGATCGTCGGAGAGCCGAACTTCTTGTCGAGGACGACGTTGCGCCCCTTGGGCCCTAGGGTGATCTTCACCGCTTCGGCGACGCGGTCCACGCCCCGCTTCAGGGCTGCGCGAGCGTCGACGTTGAACACCAACTGCTTGGCCATGCATGCCTCCTCCTGCTCGCTGGCAGGGTCCACAGGAACCGCGAACGATGCGGGAGCCAGTTTAGCACTCCGGTAGGTCGAGTGCTAGCGCAGGGGGCCCCGGGGTGCCAGCGGTCGCCGGCGGGGAGTGCCAGGGGCAGGGGAGGCGCCGCTGCCTCCCAGATCAAGGACCTCCGCCGGGGCGGCTTCGGCCATATCATCGGGGGATGGCAGCCCCGGCTCTGCGCGTGCTGGCGATGGGGGCGGCGGCGGCGGGAGTCGCGGCCGCGTCGCTGCGTGCGCTGGCGCGCCCGCTGGCGGTGGAGGATCGGCGCCTCCTCGACTGGGAGGAGGTGCGGCGCATCGCCCACAGCCGCTCCGGCCCGCGCCGGGCCGACGCCTCCTATTCCGAGCGCGGGCGCGAGTACGACGCCATGGCCGCCGAGCTGGCCCCGCTGATGGCGGAGGTCACCGGCACCCCGGTGGCGGGGTTCCCGCCCTTCACCGTGCTCGACCGCCACGGCTTCATCGACCGCAACCTGGTCATCACCCAGCGCCTCTTCACCCCGATCGAGCGGCTTCGCGGCCAGATCCCCGACTCGCGGGCGACCGCCCTCGGCCGGGGGGTGCTCAGCCGCTACGTCGGCGAGCTCTTCGGCTTCCTGAGCCGCCGCGTCCTCGGCCAGTACGACCCGGTGCTGATGCTCGCGCCGGTCGCCGGCGACGCCTCCGCCCCCGGCGAGCCGGAGCCGGCGGCGCTCTTCCTGGTCGAGCCCAACGTCCGCGGGTTCGAGGAGCGGCACGACGTGCCCCCGGCCAACCTCCGCCGCTGGCTGGTGCTCCACGAGCTCACCCACGCCTGGCAGTTCGAGGCCCATCCCTGGCTGCGCGACCACATCGGCGAGCTGATGAGCGCGATGCTGATGAGCGAGCTGGCCGGCGACCCCGCCGCCCCGCGGCTGCCCTCGACCCCGGCGATGCTCCGCAGCCTGCCCACGGTGGTGCGCCGCCAGCTCGGCGCCGTGGGCAGCATCCAGGCGGTGATGAGCGTCTGCGAGGGCTACAGCAACTTCGTCATGCACCAGGTGGGCAGCCGCCACCTCGCCGACTTCGACCGCCTCGAGCAGGCGTTCCACGAGCGGGCCCAGCAGCGCAGCCTGGTGGAGCGGCTGGTTCTGGCCGTCACCGGCATGAACATGAAGCTCCGGCAGTACGAGGTGGGCGAGCGCTTCGCCGAGGCGGTCACCGCCGAGGGCGGCCTGGCGCTGCTCAACCGGGTCTGGGACGGCCCCGAGCAGATGCCCAGCCTCGCCGAGCTGCGCGAGCCGCAGCGCTGGGTGGACCGGATCAGGAACTCTCCTATACTCGCGGGGTGATCTCGCCAGGCCTCTCCGTGGCGGAGCGGCTCACCGCCGCCGGGCAGCGGCTCACCGCCCAGCGGGTCATCGTCGCCGACGCCCTGCTCCGCTCCAGGCGCACGGTGACCGCGCAGGAGCTCTTCGAGCGGCTGCGCCGGCGCCACCCCCTCCTGGGACGAGCGACGGTCTTCCGCACCCTCGACCTGCTCGTCGACGCGGGCCTGGCCCAGCGGTTCGACCGCGCCGGGCACGCCTGCGCCTACGTCGCCTGCGAGCCCACCCACCACCACCACCTGGTCTGCCGCCGCTGCGGCGCCTCCACCGACATCGACGACGAGGAGGTGGCGGTGCTGGTGGAGGCGGTCCGCACCCGCCACGGCTTCGCCCTCGACCACGATGCCCTCGACTTCCACGGCCTCTGCGGCCGCTGCGAGCCGGCGGTCGGGGGCGGCGGTTGACGCCCGCGTCAACATTCCCCATGCTGGGGGGGTGAGCACACGTCACTACGCCATCCCCGTGGAGCTGACCCGCTGGCAGGTCGAGGGCCAGCAGACCGTCGTCTTCAACTGGGAGTACGACGAGGGTCGCGACCGCATGCTGGGCCTGTACGAGAAGGGCAAGGCCAAGCAGTGGAACGCGTCGGACCGGCTCGACTGGTCGCACCAGCCCGACCCCGAGAACCCGCTCGGGGCCCACGACGAGAACATCAGCATCTACGGCTCGCCGCTCTGGGAGAAGCTCGGTCCCGAGCGCCGCACCGAGATCCGCCGCCACCTCGCCGCCTGGTCCTACTCGCAGTTCATGCACGGCGAGCAGGGGGCGCTGATCTGCGCCGCGAAGATCGTCCAGACGGTGCCGGACATCGACTCCAAGTTCTACGCGGCCACCCAGGTGATGGACGAGGCGCGGCACGTCGAGACCTACTCCCGGTACCTCCAGGAGAAGCTCGGCCTCGCCTATCCCATCAACCCGCCGCTGCGCTCGCTGCTCGACAACGTGATCACCGACTCACGCTGGGACGTCACCTACCTGGGCATGCAGGTGCTCATCGAGGGGCTGGCGCTGGCCGCCTTCTCGATGCAGCGCGACCACACCGATGACCCGCTCGCCCGCGCCATCAACGCCTACGTCATGCAGGACGAGGCGCGTCATGTCGCCTTCGGCCGGATCGCGCTGCGCGAGTTCTATCCGCAGCTCACCGACGCGGAGCGTGCCGACCGCGAGGAGTTCGCGATCGAGGCCTGCTACCACATGCGCGACCGCTTCCTCGCCGAGGAGCTGTGGGAGAACCTCGGCTTCCGGCGCGAGGAGTTCCTCGAGTCGGTGACCACCTCACGGCGCACCCGCGAGTTCCGCTCGGCGCTCTTCAGCCGCATCGTCCCCACCCTGAAGGACATCGGCCTCTTCGGGCCCAGGGTGCGGGAGGCCTTCGTCGACATGGGGGTGATGCACCTCGCCGACCTCGACGCCGAGGCGATGAGCGACCGCGACGAGCGGGTCGCCGAGGAGATGGAGCGGGTCGACCGCGAGCGCCGCGCCCGCGAGGTGATGACCGCCGTCGAGGCCGGCGCCGCCGGCTAGCCCCCGGACACCGACGGCGGGTCGCCGTCGGGAGGCGTCGCCGAGCAGCACGCCTGATCCTATCTGCGATGATCGGGCGCTGCGGTCACCGGTCGGGAGGCGGGTTCCATGGACTACGACGAGGCCCTCGGTGTCTTCTTCGCGACCCGCCCCGAGGACACCCCGGTGCCCGAGGCGGTGAGCGAGGGCGGTCCGGCGCGGCGGCTGCGGGACGCGGTCGAGCCCATCGCCATGCACCCGGTGTGGTCGCGGCTGGTCAACGAGCGCCTCGCCGGTCTCGGCCTCGACTTCCTCACCGGCTACGTGGCCGGCCGGGGCGGCCCCCTCGGCGACACCGCGCCGGCGGTGGTGGCCGCCGCCTTCGCCTGGTTCGACCCGCCGCTGGTGGAGAGCCTCTGGACCGCGGCCCGCGAGGCGGCGCCGCTGGCCGACGTCCTCCACGAGCGCACCCAGGCGATCGGCGAGAGCCTCGGCGAGCTGCTCGGCGAGGATGGCGTCGACGAGGTGGCGGAGACCCTGCGCGAGGCGGTCCGTGGCGCCGACGCCACCGGGCGCCCGCTGTTCGCCGCGCTCCGCGCCCAGCCCTGGCCGGACCTCCCCGCGGCCCGCCTCCAGCGCGCCTGCGACCTGGTCCGCGAGCACCGCAGCGACAGCCACGTCGCCGCCGCGCTCGGCTCCGGCCGCGGCCCGGTGGAGATGAACATCCTCACCGAGCTGTGGCTGGGGATGCGGCTGGGCGAGTACACCGCCACCCGCGGCTTCGCCGAGCCGGTGATCGAGGCCGCCGCCGAGCGGCTCCGCGCCGAGGGCCTGCTCCAGGGAGCCGAGCTCACCGAGCGGGGCCGCGCCGCCCGCGCCGAGATCGAGCGCCGCACCGACGCGATGGAGCAGGGCGTCGTCGACGCGCTCGGCGACCAGCTCGACTGGCTGGTGGCGCGCCTCGACCGCTGGTCGAGCGCGTGCATCGGCGGTGGGTCGTTCCCTCCCGACCCGCTGAAGCGCGCCGCCGGCTGAGCCGCCCGGGCGGGTGATGCGGCGGCCGCGGTGACCGACCCCGACATCGAGGCCGGCCGGGCGGTGCTCGGGCACCTCGCCGTCCGCGACTTCCCGACCCGCTCGCCGCTCTACGCCGCGATCGCCCGCGAGGCGCTGGCCGACGACGAGGTCCTGGGGCTCACCGCCGGGGTGCCGTGGCACGAGCTGGGGCCGATGCGCCTGCTGGCGGCGGTGCGCCACCTGCTCATCGCCGCGCCGGAGGAGCCGCTCGCCGCCTTCCACGCCGACCTGACCGACGATCCCCGCCCCCCGGAGGAGGCGTATCCCGTCTTCCGCGAGTTCGTGCTGCGCCACCGCGACGAGCTCACCACCCTGGTGCGGACCCGCGCCATCCAGACCAACGAGGTGCTCCGCTGCGCCTGCTCGATGCCGGCCGTGGCCCTCGCCCGGGCCGCGCTCGGCGCCGACCTCGGCCTGGTCGACGTCGGCTCGAGCGCCGGGCTCGGCCAGCTCCTCGACCGGTACGCCTACGACTACGGCGCGGCGGGCACGGCCGGGCCGGCCGGGGCGCCGGTGCGGTTGCGCTGCGAGGCCCGCGGGGAGCGGCCGGTGCCGCTGGCGGGGGCGCCCCCGGCGATCGCCCACCGGGTGGGGCTCGACCGCGCCCCGGTCGACGTGGGCGACCCCGACGCCCGTCGCTGGCTGCGCGCCTCGACCTGGCCGGATCAGGGCGGCCGGGTCGAGCTGCTCGCCGCCGCCCTCGAGGCGGCCCGCGCCGATCCGCCGCGGATCGTCGCCGGCGACGCCGTCGACGACCTCGCCGCGCTGCTCGCCGAGGTGCCGCCCGCGCTCGGGGTCTGCGTCACCACCTCGGTGATGCTCGGCTACCTCGGCGACCGGCGCACCGACTTCACCGACGCCCTCGAGGAGGCGGGCCGCCGCCGCCCGATCGCGTGGGTGGCCTTCGACCTCACCCACGTGATGGACCGGCTCGACGCCGCTCCCGCCTGGGTGACGGACGGCATCGAGGCGGGCGGTGTCGACTGCGCGCTGGTCCGCCTCAGCATGCTGACCGCCGCCGGCCGCGAGGACCGCTGGCTGGCGCGCGGCGCCTACCACGGCGAGTGGATCGAGTGGATGGAGCCGCAGCCCGGCTGACCGGCCCTCCGGAGAGGGTCAGATCTTGTCGAGGATCACGCGGCGGCGGCGCTGGAAGTCCTCGTCGGTCAGCTCGCCGCGGTCGCGGAGGTCGGCCAGGCGGCCGATCTCTCCGAGCAGGTCGACGAGCGGGGTGTCCATCCGGGTGCCCGACCACTGGCCGGTGACGTCGACGTACTCGGGCGGACGGCTGTCCCAGGACTTCAGGTAGAAGACCGCCTTGAGGCTGTGGTACGGGATGCCGAGCAGCTCGATCTCGTCGCCGGCCGGGCTCACCAGCTCGACGGTGACGCCGTACTTGTTGCGCTGCGGGCTGTCGGCGATGAGGCCCTTGACGACCTCGCCGTCGAGGAAGCGCACCGCCACCTTCTGCATGTTCTCGATCGCCATCGGCGGGTCGAGGGGACGCCGGCCGAGGGTGAGACACTTCACCGAGGGAAGCGGGATGAGCGCGCGACGGTTGTTGGTACCCGGGTCGCTGACGGTCAGCTCGAAGTCGGGATGGTCGAGGTCGAGCCGGTCGACCGCCCCCTCGAGGATCTCGTCGTCGGCGAACCGGACAAGGACATGTCCGGTCGGTCCCGCGGTGCCGGCACCCCAAGCGTCCGCTGTCATCATCCCTATCCTACCCAACCCTCGAACGTGGCGGGATCACGCCGTAACGCGACGCTGTCGGCGAACCGATCGCCGGGACCTCCCTTACCCAGTAGGACGCTGCCCCAGCCCGAAACTTGCAGAACTGCGACCGTCACTGATCGGTGACAGGAAGCGGCTCGGGCCCCTGCTATTAATGGATCCGCACCCGCCTCGGCCGCCGAGGACCAGGGTGGGACGTGTGCAACTGAGGGAGGGGTCTCGAGGTGGTCTCGGTTTCCCCGGAGTCTACGATGGCGACAGAGGTCGCGGAGATTGACGATCTGGCGCTGATCCGGATGTACCGGGACGGCGATGCCAGTGCGTTCGATCGGATCTTCACCCGGTACAACCAGCGGATCCGCGCCCTCTGCGCGCGGTACGTCGGCGACGGCCAGCTGGCCGAGGACCTGGTGCAGGAGACCTTCTACAACGTGCTGAAGACGCTGAACCGCGTCGACGACACCTTCCACTTCTCCGCCTGGATCTACCGCATCGCGGTCAACCTCTGCCACGACGAGCTGCGCCGCCGCGACAAGGTGCAGCACCACGTCGAGCCCGGTGGTGACGACGTCGAGGAGGCGGTGATGCGTCTCGTCGACCACGATCGCGAGCGCAGCCCCGAGTCCGCGCTGGAGATCACCAACATGCGCCGGGTGGTGTGGGAGGTCGCCAAGCAGCTTCCCGAGCGCCAGCGCATGGTGCTCACCCTGCGCGAGCTGCAGGGCCTCTCCTACGCCTCCATCGCCCACGTCATGGGCATCAGCCAGTCGGCCGTCGAAACCCTCCTCCACCGCGCCCGGCGCCGCTTCAAGGAGCTGTACCTCAAGCAGGAGGGGTCGCAGGAGGCCACCGGCGACTGCGCCACGGTGACGCACATCCTCGAGCACATCGGGCGGCGCAACCTCCGCCAGGACCAGAAGCGGATGCTCGTCAACCACCTCGAGGCCTGCAAGGACTGCCGGGCCCGATTCCCGGCGCGCTCCGCCACCGCCGCCACCGGCTGACCCAGCTCCGCAGGCCACCGCCACCGAGATAGCCTCTGCGGTGCATGAGAGTGGTCTGCGCGCCCAACGCCTACAAGGGCGCGCTCGACGCCCGCGCCGCCGCCGCCGCGCTCGCCCGCGGGGTCGCATCCGCGGGCGCAGACCCGGTCGAGCTGCCCGTCGCCGACGGTGGAGACGGCACCCTCGACGTCCTCCTCGGCGCCGCCGGAGCGGCCGCCCGGGTCGAGGTGCGCCGGGTCAGCGGTCCGCTGGGCGACCCCGTCGAGGCCCGGCTCGGCTGGCTGGACGCCGGCACCGCGGTGGTCGAGCTCGCCGAGGCCTCCGGCCTGCGCCTGCTCGGCGGCCGTCTCGACGCGCTGCGGGCGACGTCGCGCGGCACCGGCGAGCTCATCGCCGCCGCCCTCGACGCCGGCGCCTCCCGCATCGTGGTCGGCATCGGCGGCAGCGCCTGCACCGACGGCGGCGCCGGCCTGGCCGCCGCACTCGGGGTGCGCCTCGTGGACGATGCCGGGGCCGGGCTGGGCGACGGCGGCGGCGCGCTCGCCGGCCTCGCCGCCGTCGACCTGCGCGGCCGCCACCCCGGTCTCCGCCGCTGCCGCCTCGAGGTGGCCGTCGACGTGGCCAGCCCGCTGCTCGGCCCCGGCGGCGCCGCGGCGGTGTTCGGGCCGCAGAAGGGCGCGGACGCGACGGCGATCGCGGCGCTCGAGGCCGGGCTGGGCCGGCTCGCCGAGGTGGCCGGGCGCGACGCCGGGGCCGACCCCGGGCTCGCCGCCCGCCCCGGGGCCGGCTCGGCGGGAGGCTGCGGGTACGGCCTCGCCGCCCTCTGCGGCGCGGTGCTGCTGCCCGGCGCAGCGCTGGTCTGCGACAGCGTCGGCCTCGACGCCGCGCTCGGCGGCGCCGGCCTCGTGCTCACCGGCGAGGGCCGGCTCGACGCCTCCACCGCCGCGGGCAAGGCGCCGGCGGAGGTGGCCCGGCGGGCGCGCCGCGCGGGGGTGGCCTGCGTGGCCATCGCCGGCGCGGTCGGTGACGGGGTGCCGCCGCTCTTCGACCGCGTGGTCGAGCTCGGACCCGGACTCCCCGTGGCCGAGCGCATCGCCGGCGCCGCCCGGCTGCTCGAGGAGGCGGCGGCCGCGGTGGCGCGGTCTCAGTAGACCGCGGTCAGCCAGTCGCGGTACTTGGGGTTGCGGCCCTTGCAGACCGCGAAGTAGTCGGTCTGGATCCGCGACGTCAGCGGGCCGGGCTCGCCGTCGCCGATGCGGCGGCGGTCGATCTCGATGACCGGCGAGACCTGGGCGCCGGTGCCGCAGAGGAAGACCTCGTCGGCGACGTAGAGCTCGCTGCGGTCGATGCTGCGCTGCACCACCTCCAGCCCCATCTCCTCGGTGGCGAGGTGGATCAGGGTCGCGCGGGTGATCCCCTCCAGGATGTTGTCCGACTCCGGCGGGGTGATCAGGGTGCCGTTGCGGACGATGAAGATGTTCTCGGCGCTGCCCTCGCAGACATGCCCCTCGTGGGTGAGCATGATCGCCTCGTCGAAGCCGTTCTGCATCGCCTCGGTCTTGGCCAGCGCGCTGTTGACGTAGATGCCGGTGCATTTCGACCGCGCCGGGGCGACGTTGTCGTCGATCCGCCGCCAGGACGACACCATGCAACGGATGCCGGCGTCGATGTCGACGTAGGCGCCGAAGGGGGCGGTGAAGACGAGGAAGCCGTCCTTCAGCCCGTGGAGGCGGACGCCGATCTCCTCCGAGGACTTGTACACCAGCGGGCGGATGTAGACGTCCTGCCGCCAGCCGTTGCGGCGGAGCAGCTCGGAGGTGATCGCGCACAGCTCCTCGGTGCTCAGGGGCAGGTCCATGAGCAGGATCTTCGAGCTGTCGCGCAGCCGCTCGAAGTGCTCGGACATGCGGAAGGCGAAGAGCTGCTGCTGCTCCTCCACCCAGTAGGCGCGGATGCCCTCGAAGCAGCCGGTGCCGTAGTGGAGCGCGTGGGTCATCAGCCCCAACCGCGAGTCGGCGTAGCGGCGGATCTCCCCGTCGTAGAAGACCCAGCTCTCGTCCCGCGAGGGGACGGTGTGGGGCACGGTGGGCGCGCTCTGGGTCATCGGCGGTCTCCGTTCGATCGGGGCTCGGGCGCAGCTCTAGGGTAGCGGAGGGACGGCTCCGGCCAGCCCGCCGCGACCGGGCCGTGGCAGTGCGGACTCAGTTCGGCGGGCCGAGGGTCAGGCCGCCGCGGGCGAAGCGCACCACCGCCGGGCCGCCGAGGCCGTCGTCGGCCCAGGCCAGCCCGGCGAGGCCGTCGGGTCCCACCGCGACCTGGAAGAAGTCGCCGAGCTCGCGCCCGCTCCGGCATCCCAGCCCCTGCTGGCAGATGCCCCTGGCGTGCACCACCCGGTCGCTCACCGTGAACAGCCGGTAGGCGGGCGCGGCGGCGGCGCCGCTCAGCGTCTCCGCGGCGTACACCTGCCAGCTGGCGTCGGGCGCGTCGGGGCCGGTCACCCGGGAGCCCAGCCAGCTGACCACCACGCCGCCGTCTCCCCCCGCCGCCACCCAGGGAAAGACCACCGCGCCGATCCCCGGGTCGACCCGCACCGGTCCCCGCCAGGTCACCCCCCGGTCGCTGCTGGAGAGCACCAGCACGTGGGCGTTGTCGGAGACGGCGACGTAGAGGGCGCCGGTGGCGTCGAGCGCCGCCGCCGGGAACACCGACGCATAGCCGGACGCGGCGGGGCCGGTGAGCACGGTGTGCTGCACCCAGCTGCCGCCGCCGTCGGTGGAGGTGGCCATCCGGACCACGTTCTGGCCGGCGCCGGGGCCGCCGTTGAGCCCCAGGGAGGCGTCGGCGCTGGTGGTGTACACCTGATGGAGAACCCCCGGGTGGCGGCGGTCGGCGAGCAGGTCGCCGAGCTGGTTGTTGCCCACCGCCGCGTCGGCGGGCGAGAGCACCGGGGTCATCGGGGTGTAGGCGAGCCCGGCCTGGGGGCCGGCGGCCGAGCGCACGATGTCGATGTTGCCGGTGAGGATGTCATGGAAGGACAGATAGAAGGAGTGCCCGTCGGTGGCGAGCCAGGGACGGTCGTCGCCCACCACCGGGCTGCCCAGCGGCTGGGAGACGAAGGTGCGCCCACCGTCGGTCGACCGCCCTACCGTCAGCGAGCCCAGCCAGAGGCTGGTGTAGGCGACGGTGCCGTCGTCGGCGATCGCGAGGTCCATGTCGCCGCCGCCGAGGCCGGCGCAGCAGGGGGCGGGCACGGCGCTGTCGGGCGAGCCGAGGTAGGCGGCGGGGCCGCCGCCGGCGCCCAGCCGCCAGAGGTCGACACCCTTGGGGAATCCGCGGATCGCCCCGACGTAGGCGGTGCCGTCGCGGGCGACGCGCAGCGAGGGCTCGGTGTTCGCCCCCTTGAAGGCGGGGTTGACCAGCGTGGTGGTGGTGAACCCGGGCTCGGCGGCGGCGCCGCCACCGCCCACCCGCAGCGAGGCGACCACGGCCACGGCGAGCAGACCGGTGACTGCTCGCCGGACGCCACGCCTGCGGTCCATCGCGCCCTCCTGCGGCCATCCGCCCGGCCGGTTGTGGGAACCGTGATTAACGCACAGCCGGGCGCCGAGGACCCGCTCCGAGGTGGTCCCGTGCCGCGACCGGACCGAGACGGAGGTCGCGGAGCCCTCTGATACACTCGCTCGTCAGCACGTCCTTGGGCGATCGGCACAGGTTCAGGCCCACCTGTCCGTTCTCATTCACAGGGAATGTCACGTTCTGGCGTTCCCAACGATCCGGGCAGTCCGTACACACCGGGGAAGACGCACCATGACCGACGTCATCAGAGCGCGCGGCACCTCACTGCCGGCAGCGAAGTCGATCCGCTGGAACCCCAGTCCCGAGGAGCTGCGCGAGCTGACGGCGTCGATGGCCAACGCCCGCTCGACCGCGTTCGGCAACTACAACGTCGGCACCAGGGTCGTTGCCCGGAGCAAGGCGAGCACCTACGTGGTCACCGACCACCCCGAGAAGCACTCCGACCAGACCATCCCCCGGGCCGAGGGCGAGCGCATCGCCGCGATGCAGGACGCGTACATCGCCGGCCAGGACATGCTGGTGATCGACGGCTACATCGGCAACGACCCCGACCACCGAGTCGCCGCCCGCCTGTACATCGAGGCGGCCAACGCCAACATCGCGGGGATGCAGCAGGCGCTGTACTTCAGCGCCGAGGACGCCGGCCCCGACTTCCAGCCCCGGCTGACGGTCATCTACACGCCCAACCTCCAGGCCCCCGGCTATCCCAGCGACCGGGTGATCGCCGTCGACCTCGACGCCGGGGTGACCCGGGTGCTCAACTCCGACTACTTCGGCGAGTCGAAGAAGGGCGGCCTGCGGATGTGGAACGCGCTCACCTACGAGCGCGGAGGCCTGGCGATGCACGCCGGCTGCAAGGTGGTCCCGACCGCGCGCGGCGAGCAGTCGATGCTCATCGTCGGGCTCAGCGGCACCGGCAAGACCACCACCACCTTCACCCGCCAGAACAACAGCCAGCCGGTGCAGGACGACTTCGTCGCCCTCTACCCGGGCGGCCGCATCGTCAGCTCCGAGAACGGCTGCTTCGCCAAGACCTTCGCGCTCGACCCCAGCGACGAACCCGCCATCCACGGCGCGGTCACCAGGCGCGAGGCCTACCTGGAGAACGTCTCGCAGAACGACCGCGGCGAGTGCGACTTCTTCGACAGCTCGTACACCCAGAACGGCCGCGCCGTCTTCCGCATGGACGCCCTGGGGATCGCCCGCGACGCCCGCGAGATCACCCGGGTCAACCAGCTGCTGATCCTCAACCGCAACGACAACCTCATCCCGGCGGTGGCCCGGCTGAATCGCGAGCAGGCGGCGGCCTACTTCATGCTCGGCGAGACCCGCGGCACCAGCGCCGGCGGCAAGGAGGAGGCGGGCAGGGCGCTGCGCGTGCCCGGCACCAACCCCTTCTTCCCGCTGCTCCACGCGAACCAGGGCAACCGCTTCCTCGAGCTGCTCGACGACAGCGGCTTCGAGGTCTTCCTGCTCAACACCGGCCGGATCGGCGGCGAGGACGGCGACGAGCGGGGCAAGAAGGTGACCATCCCCTTCTCGAGCGCGGTGGTGAAGGCCATCGCCGAGGGCACGATCACCTGGGAGCGCGACCCCGACTTCGGCTACGAGGTGGCCTCGGCGCTGCCCGGCATCGACGACCTGGAGATCCTCCAGCCGCGCCGGCTCTACGAGCGCCAGGGGCGGATGGACGAGTACAGCGCCATCGTCGAGCGGCTGCGCAGCGAGCGCCGCAGCTACCTGGCCAGGTTCGACGGGCTGAGGTCGGAGATCGTCAACGCCGTCTCCTGACCCTGCCCCGGCCACGACCGGGCACACTTCCCGGTCGTGAGTGAGCTGCGCGCGCAGGTCGACGCCGTCTTCGACGGGGCCGTCGACCTGCGCCGGGCCCTCCACGCCGAGCCCGAGCTGGGCGGCGAGGAGGTGGGCACCACCGCGATCGTCCGCGAGCGGCTGCTCGGGCTCGGGCTCGAGGAGCTGCCCTGCCCCACCACCACCGGGGCGGTGTTCCGCCTCGAGGGCGGCCGGCCGGGGAGGACGGTGCTGCTCCGCGCCGACATCGACGCCCTCCCCGTCGAGGAGGAGACCGGCCTCCCCTTCCGCTCGCGGGTGCCCGGGGTGATGCACGCCTGCGGCCACGACGGCCACGCCGCCGCCCTGCTCGGCGCCGCCGAGGTGCTGGCCCGGCGCGCCCCCGGCCTGGCCGGCCGGGTGGTGCTGCTCTTCCAGCCCGCCGAGGAGACCGGCGAGGGGGCCCGCGCGATGCTCGACGGCGGGGTGCTGACCGGCCTCGGGGTCGAGCGGGTGGCCGGCCTCCACCTCTCCTCGAACCTCCCCACCGGCCTGGTGATGGCCCGGCCCGGGATCGCCATGGCCACCTTCCAGCGGTTCACCATCCGGCTGCGCGGCACCGGCGGCCACGCTGCCCTCGCCGCCGGCGACGGCAACGTGGTGCTCGCCGCCGCCGAGCTGGCCCGCCGCCTGCCCGGCCTCCTCGACGGCCTCGAGCTCGCCGAGACCCCCTGCGTCTGCGGCACCGGGGTGCTTCGCGCCGGGACGGTGCACAACGTCGTCCCCCGCGACGCCGAGATCGGCGGCTCGCTGCGGACGTTCACCGAGGAGCAGCATCCCGAGGCGGTGGCCCGGCTGCAGGCGGTCTGTGCGACGGTGGCTTCCGACTTCGGGGTTCGGGCGGAGGTGGAGCTGCCCCGGCCCGTGCCCGCGGTGGTGAACGACCCGGCCGCCACCGCGGTGACCGTGTCCGCGCTGGGTGCGGTCCTGGGGGGGTCGTCCGTGCTGGAGGCGCCGCCGATGACCCCCAGCGACGACGTCAGCGAGTTCCTGCTCCGCGCCCCCGGCTGCTACTTCTTCGTCGGGTCGCGGCCGGGGCCACGGGTGCCGCCGCAGCACCACGCCCCGGACTTCGACCTCGACGAGCAGGCGCTGCGGGTGGCGATGCTCTCGCTGGTGGCGGCGGCGGAGGCGCTCGCGGAGGGGTAGCGCCAGAGGCTAGGCGGGGCCCGCCACCTCCCGCCGGCCCCGGGTGCCGGTGAGCGGCGCGGTGGCCACCGGCATCCCCAGGTCGGCGAGCATCGCCAGGTCGACCTCGGCGCTCCGCCCGAGCGTGGTCAGGTAGTTGCCGACGATCAGGCCGTTCGCCCCGGCGAGCATCCCGTAGGCCTGCAGGTCGCGGAGCACCACCTCACGGCCGCCGGCGTAGCGCAGCACCGCCGACGGGTTGACGCAGCGGTAGACGGCGACGCAGCGGAGCGCGTCCAGGGGGCGGAGCAGCCCGGCATCGCCGAGCGGGGTGCCGGGGCGGGGGTTGAGGAAGTTGCAGGGGATCTCCCGGGCACCGAGCTCCTGGAGGACGAAGGCGAGGTCGAGCCGGTCCTCCCAGGTCTCGCCCATGCCGAAGATGCCGCCGCTGCACAGCTCCATCCCCGCGTCGATGACCGCCCGGCAGGTGCGCAGCCGGTCCTCGAAGGTGTGGGTGGTGCAGATCGTCGGGAAGAAGCGCGGGCCCGCCTCGAGGTTGTGGTTGTAGCGGTGGATCCCCGCCTCGGCGAGCCGCTCGGCCTGGCCGGGCCTGAGGATGCCGAGCGAGGCCGCGACCTCGATGTCCACCTCGGCGGCGATCGCCCGGGCGGCGTCGATCACCGAGCGCATCATCCGCTCGTCGGGGCCGCGCACCGCCACCACGATGCAGAACTCGGTGCCGCCGAGCTCGCGGGTGCGGCGGGCGAGGTCGACGAGCCGGTCGGTGGGCAGCATCGGCTCTCGCGCCACCTCGGTGGTGTAGCGCGCCGACTGCGAGCAGAAGGTGCAGTCCTCGGGGCACCCCCCCGTCTTGGCGCTGATGATCGACTCCACCTCGACCGCCGGCCCCATCCAGGCGAGGCGCACCCGGTGGGCGAGGGCGATCAGCTCGGGGAGGTCGCCGTCGTCGAGGGCGGCGAGCTGATCGGCGAGCGGCCTGTCGACGGGCTCACCGGCCTCGAGGAGGCGCTCGGCGGCGGCGCGGAGCGGTGCGGGCGCATGGAGCATGGGCCGGCTGAGGATACCGGTCACGGTACCGTGGTCGTCGTGAACGCCCCAACCGGGCGGCGGAGAGGGGGGTCGCGCCTCGGCGGCATCGCCCTCGACCTCACTCCGCTGCGCGTCTCCCGCGACTTCCGGCTGCTCTGGTCCGGCCAGCTGGTGTCGACCATGGGCCGGCAGATCACCGCCGTGGCGGTGCCCTACCAGGTCTACCAGCTCACCGGCTCGACCCTCGCCGTCGGGCTGCTCGGGCTGGTCCAGGTGGTGCCGCTGATCGTCTTCTCGCTGATCGGCGGCGCCGTCGCCGATGCCATGGACCGCCGCCGGCTGCTGCTGGTCTCGAACTCGCTGCTGGCGCTCTGCTCACTCCTCTACGTCGCCGGGGCGGTGCACGGCCACCCGCCCCTCGCCGCCCTCTACGCGGTCGGCGGGGTCGCCGCCGGGCTGAGCGCCTTCGACCAGCCGGCGCGCTCGGCGACGGTGCCCAACCTGGTGCCCCGGGACCAGCTGGCCGCGGCGGTCGCGCTGATGTTCGGCCTCTTCCAGGCGGCGTTGATCGTCGGGCCGGCGGTCGGCGGGCTGATCATCGGCCGCTGGGGGCTCGGCGCCGCCTATCTCGTCGACGTCCTCAGCTTCGGGGCGGCGATCACCGCGGTGGCGCTGATCGGCCCTCAGCCTCCCGGGCAGGAGCACCGTGAGCCGCCGCTGCGGGCGATCCGCAGCGGGCTCGCCTTCGCCCGGCGCCAGCCGGTCGTCCTCGCCGGCTTCGCCATCGACCTCGACGCGATGATCTTCGGGATGCCCCGGGCGCTCTTTCCCGCGCTCGCCGCCACCGCCTTCCACACCGGTCCCTCCGGGCTCGGCCTCCTCTACGCCGCCCCCGGGGTGGGCGCGGTCGCCGCCATCCTCGTCACCGGCTGGCTCGGGCGGGTGCGGCGCCTCGGCCGGGTGGTGATCGGCGCGGTGGCGATCTGGGGGCTGGCGATCGCCGGCTTCGGGTTGGTGGGCTCGCTCCCGGTCGCCCTGGCTCTGCTCGCCGCCGCCGGCGGCGCCGACAGCATCAGCGCGGTGTGCCGCTCGACGATGCTCCAGACCCTCACCCCCGACCACCTCCGGGGCAGGATGTCCGCGACCTACTCCATGGTGGTGATGGGCGGCCCCTACGCCGGCGACGTCGAGGCCGGGGCGGTGGCCGCCGCCTGGGGTCCTCGGATCTCGGTGGTCTCCGGCGGCCTCCTCTGCCTGGTCGGCGCCGGGCTCGTGGCGGCCACCCTCCCCGCCCTGTACCGCTACAGTGCGGATCCGGCGGTGGCGGCCACCGCCGCGGCCATCGAGGGCGCCTGACCACTCGCCCGAACGTGGCAAACGCCCGTTAACCCCCGCCCGGGCGGGCGCCACGTGTATCGTGCACCTACCGCGCGCGCGGACTACCAAGCGGAGCCGCGACGAACCCGGTCTCGAGTCTGGAGGTCCTTCCCTTGGCGCTGAACAGGTCGGTGGAGATCACCCCACTCGGCGAGATGCCGGCCCTCGGCGTCGTCCCCGAACGCATGCTCGCGCAGGCGATCCGCCCGGAGCGCTTCGGCGAGCCGGCCCAGGCCTTCCAGTGCGAGGAGATCGCCACCCCGCGCGCCCGGAAGGGCGAGGTCCTGGTCTACGTGATGGCCGCCGGGGTGAACTACAACAACGTCTGGGCCGCCCTGGGCCGACCCGTCGACGTGATCAAGGCGCGCAACCGCGCCGGGGAGCCCGAGCCGTTCCACATCGGCGGCAGCGACGCATCCGGCATCGTCTGGGAGGTCGGCGAGGGGGTCGAGAACGTCAAGGTGGGCGACGAGGTGGTCATCCACTGCGGCGTCTGGGACGTCAACGACCCCTGGATCACGGCGGGCGGCGACCCCATCACCGCCCCCAGCAACCGGATCTGGGGCTACGAGACCAACTGGGGCTCGTTCGCCCAGTTCACCCGGGTGCAGGCCCACCAGGTCCTCCCCAAGCCGCCGCACCTCCCCTGGTCCGCCGCCGCCGCGTACATGCTCGTGGGCGCCACCGCCTACCGCATGCTCGCCGGCTGGTCGCCCCACACCGTCCGCGAGGGCGACGTGGTGCTGGTCTGGGGCGCCTCCGGCGGCCTCGGCTGCCAGGCGGTGCAGATCGTCACGGCGATGGGCGGCATCCCGGTCGCGGTCACCTCGAAGCATCATCGCGGCGACTGGGTCAAGGAGCTCGGTGCCGCCGGCTACATCGATCGCGGCGACTTCGACCACTGGGGGCCGATGCCCGACTGGCGCGACGACGCCGCCTACGCCGAGTGGCTGGGCGGGGCCAGGGCCTTCGGCAAGGCGATCTGGGACGTCATCGGCGAGCGCCGCAACCCCCGCATCGTCTTCGAGCATCCCGGCGAGAGCACCATCCCCACCTCGATCTTCGTCTGCGACAACGCCGGCATGGTGGTGATCTGCGCCGGCACCACCGGCTACGAGGCCACCGTCGACCTCCGCTACCTGTGGATGCGCCAGAAGCGCCTCCAGGGCTCGCACTTCTCGAACGACGAGCAGGCGGCGGCGCTCAACCGGCTGGTCTGGGACGGCAAGGTCGACCCCTGCCTCTCCATGACCCTCAGCTTCGACGAGGTCGGCAAGGCCCACCAGCTGATGTACGAGAACCGCCATCCGCGGGGGAACATGGCCATCCTGGTGGGCGCGAAGACCCCCGAGCAGAAGGACCTCGGCTAGCCGCCCCGGACGTCGCCGAGCAGCGGCGACCTGCTCACCCCGCCACCACCGTCACGGCCAGCGGCGAGACCCGGCTGAGCCGGATCCCCTCCACCCCGGCGAGCTCGAGCGCGGGCGCGTCCTCGGCGAGGGCGGCGGCGACCGCCTGGACCAGCTCCCGGGGGGGCAGCACGGCGAGCTCGACGCGGCGGCCGTCGGC
>DASXNK010000134.1 GCA_036495095.1 Candidatus Dormiibacterota bacterium
GAGAGGCCGCCGCGCCACCGGCCCGAGCCGGTGCAGCCAGGCGCCGGCGAGCGCCACCTCGCCGAGCAGCGCGGCCCGCTCGGGAAGCTCGAGCGCGCTGCCGTCCTCGCCGCTGACCGCGAGCGCACCCTGCACCGCGGCCCCGCCGGTGGCCGCCGACGACGCCATGAACAGCGGGCCGAGCAGCGGGGTGCGCGCCCACAGCGGCACCGCGGTGGCGGCGAGCAGGGTGCCGGTGTACCCGGAGAAGAAGAGCGCGAACACGCTGCCGGGCAGGGTGAGCAGCTCGGGGACGAGCCCGCCGGCGCGGCGGAGCGGCGCCGGCAGCGGAGCCCGCGCGCCCTCCGCGAGGGTGCGCAGCCCGCCCAGCGCGGAGGCGGCGGAGAAGCCGGCGAACGCCCAGCTGCCCAGGTTCATCGGCGAGAGCGGCTTGACGATGCGGAGCATGTGGTGGAAGCGCGCCGGCCGGCCGAGGTCGAGGACGAGCAGCGCCGGCGCCGGCGCGATCGCCACCGCGGAGACGAGATGGCCGGCCCGCGCCACCGGGCGCGCCCCCTCCCCGCCGAACCATCGGGCCAGGGCGGCGATCAGGTAGGCGGAGCCGGAGACGCCGCCGAGGAAGAAGTACCAGATGATCAGGTGGTGCCAGGGCGGCGCGTTGAGCACCGGCTGGCCGGCATAGCCGGGGCGGTCGGCGCCGCCGCCGGCGCTGCGCGGGGTCATCGCCGCGCGCCCCGCCGCAGCGAGAGCGCCGACAGCACCGCCCAGGCGACGCCCACGGCGAGGTGCCCCGAGTAGCTGGGCAGCAGGTTGTGCCGCCCGGTGCGCGCGGCCATCGGCAGCCCGTGCCTGCGGGGGTCGTCGCTGAGCACGAAGAGGGCGTGCAGCCCCGACGCGAGCTGGTCGGAGTCGCCCCACAGCCGGGCGCCCGCCGAGCCCCGCCGCCGCAGCTCGGCGACCCGCTCGCGGCCGCGCTCGGCGAGCTCGTCGAGCCGCCCGAAGGCGATCGAACCGGTGGGACAGGCCTTCGCGCAGGCCGGCTGCTCGTCGATCTGGAGGCGGT
Source organism: Candidatus Dormiibacterota bacterium (assembly GCA_036495095.1). Classification (NCBI taxonomy): domain Bacteria; kingdom Bacillati; phylum Candidatus Dormiibacterota; species Candidatus Dormiibacterota bacterium. The sequence continues at coordinate 1,064 of DASXNK010000134.1, forward strand.
CGTAGCAGAGCGTGCACTTGTGGGCGCCGTGGTCGACCTCCGACCGGGCGATGACCCCGAAGGGGCAGGCGCCGACGCAGTAGCCGCAGCCGTTGCAGATGTCGTCCTGGACGAACACGGTGCCGAACTCGGTGCGGACGATGGCGCCGGTCGGGCACACGTTCATGCAGCCGGCATCCTCGCAGTGCTTGCAGACGTCGGAGATGAAGAGCCAGCGGCCGCCCTCCCGGGAGGCGTCGAACTGCTCGAGGAACTTCACGTGCCGCCAGGTGTCGCCGCCGAGGTGACCGGTGTTGTCGTAGCTGATCCCGAGCCAGTCGTTGCCGTCGGCGGGCAGCCGGTTCCACTGCTTGCAGGCCACCTCGCAGGCCTTGCAGCCGATGCAGATCGTCGAGTCGGTGAGGAAGCCGACGGTGGGGCGCTGCGGCCGCGGCTCGGCGCGCGCCCAGGGGTTGCTCGGCAGCGACGGCATCAGCGAGGCCGCCGCCCGGGACGCACCGCGCACATCAGCGCCTTGGTCTCGTTGATGAACACGTTGGGCTCCTCGGTGAGCGAGAGCAGGTCGTTGGCGATGTCGCCGGTCACCAGCCCGCTGTACCCGTAGTGGAAGGGCATCGCCACCTGGTGGAGGGTGCGGTCACCGAGCGCGAAGGGCCGGAGCCGCCGGGTCACCAGCGCGCGCGCCTCCACCGCCGCCCGGGGGGTCTCGACCGTCACCCAGCCGCCGGCGGTGACTCCGAGCTCGGCGGCGAGCTCGGGGCTCAGCTCCAGCCACTGCTCCGGCTGCAGCTCGACGAGCCAGCTGCTCCACCGCGACATCTGCCCGGAGACGTGGTGCTCGGTGACCCGGAAGGTGGTGAGCAGGTGGGGGTAGCGGGGATCGCCGAGCGCCACCTTGAGGTTGCCGGGCAGCTCGTCGCGGAGCCTGGTCAGCGGGTTGCGCTGCTGCGCGTAGAGGGGGTTGCGCCCGGGCGCCTCGGTGGGCTCGTAGAAGGTGGGCAGGGGCCCGTCGAGCAGGCCGGTGGGCGCGAAGAGCCACGCCTTGCCGTCGGACTTCAGGGTGAACGGCGAGTCGCCGGCGATCCC
>DASXNK010000135.1 GCA_036495095.1 Candidatus Dormiibacterota bacterium
GATCGAGATGAAGGGCGGCACCACCTTCCACTTCATCGACGCCAGCCCGGCGCAGGCGCTCGCGGCGGCCAAGGAGGCCGCGGGTGGCCTCGACGTCCGCATCGGCGGCGGCCCGGCCACCGTCCGCCAGTTCCTCGCCGCTGGCCTGATCGACCACATGCACATCGCGCTCGTGCCGATCCTCCTCGGCCGCGGGGAGTCTCTGTGGGACGGACTGGAGGGCCTGGAGGAGCGCTTCGCCATCGAGTCGGTGAGTTCCCCCAGCGGCGTCACCCACGTCACGTTCACCCGTCGTTAGCCGCGCTTAGGCCTGCCTCCTCGAACAGGCGCGAGGTCTGGGGCGCTCCATCTGGCGCGCGGCGTTTCGTGACGGTCGTGGCGGTGGCGGTGTCAGCCAGGGCTCCGGCGAGCCCGCTGACCTGCTGCCGGATCTCGACCGCGCGGGCGTGCCGGGCCGCGGGCGTGAGCGGCGGCCTATCCGTGTCCGGGGGCCCGCCGGCCTGCCGGCGGACGCGGTAGGTCGGCGATCACCCGTTACAAACTTATAATGATCTGTCATTATTGCTGTTCCAGACTTCCGCCCAGGGGCAACATGGGGAGATGCAGCAGGTGACGGCTTCGATACCTCTTGAGCAGGGCATCGGGTCGCACGGCAGCGGCGACGGCTGGCTGACCGCCCTTGCGGTGCACCGCGGCTCGTTTGTGCCGCTGCACCGCCAGATCCACGACCTGGTGCGCGAGGAGATCGTCGCTGGCCGCCTGGCCCCTGGTAGCCGGCTGCCGTCGGAGGGTGCGCTGGCGGAGCAGTGGGGCGTCAGCCTCGCGCCGGTCCGCCAGGCCCTCATGCATCTCGCCGCCGAGGGCTACCTCGACCGGGGTCGGGGGCGAGGGACCTTCGTCCGCCAGCCCAAGTTCGAGGAGAAGATCTCGAACTTGTCCAGCTTCACCGGGAGCCACGCCGAGCACGGCGACCGCCTGGAGCTTGTGATGCTCTACAAAGGCCTCGTCCCGCGGCGGCCAGAGGCTGCCGCCCTAGGAGGGCGGTCCCGCAAGCTCGTGCTGATCCAGCGCCTCGCCCGCCTGGAGGCGAGCCCGGTGGCGCTGCTGTCCGCCTACCTGGACCCGGCGCGCTTCCCCGGCATCGAAGAGCGTGAGCTGGACGGCGGCTCCCTCTACCGGACGTTCGACAGTGTCTACGGCATCGAGCTCGTCCGCGCGGAGAGCGTCATCGAGGTGGTTCACGCCACTGACGAAGAGGCTGCGCCCCTGGGGGTGGCGACCGGTGCCATGGTCCTGCGGGTGGACTCAGTCACCTACGACCATGCGGGCGAGGCCGTCGAGTTCTCGAAGGTCCTGTACCGCGTGGAGCGATTCCGCTTCAGCTTCGAGAGCCACCGCTTCGACGACCGGATCCTGAATTTCCCGACACCGGGGGCCAAAGGCGAGGTCCGCAAGGGATGACGGAGAACGAGCGCGTGATGAGCCCCGGGGCGGGTCGGCAGGGGCCCGCGGAGCACGACGTCATCGTGGTCGGGAACCTAACTATTGACGACATCGTCCACCCCAACGGCGAGACCACCATGGCATCGCCCGGCGGCAACACCATCTACGCGGCGACCGGCGCCCTGATCTGGGACCTATCGGTGGGAGTGGTCGCACGGGTCGGCGCCGACTTCCCGGTCGCGGCGCTTGACCGCCTCCGCGACGCCGGGCTCGACACCGGCGGGCTGCGGCCGATCGAAGGTCCGACGGTCCGCAACTGGGTCATCTACGAGCACGACGGGCACCGCAGCTGGGTGTACCGGACGCCGCCGGAGCGTCGCCTCGAGGTGGCGCCGAGCCCCGAGGACATCCCAACGGGGTGGACGGACCAGAAGCGAGACCGCCCACCGGTGGTCCACGTCGCTGCCATGCCCTTCGAGGCCGCCGCCGGTATCGTCGGGCACCTCCGGGCCGAAGGCCGCCGGGCGATCGTGACCCTGGACACCCACGAGGCCTGGTCGGCCGGAAGGGACGAGGTCCTCGCCCTCGCTCGGCGCGTCGACGTGTTCGTACCCAGCCACGGGGAACTCGCCGCCATCCTCGGCTACGACCACCCCGAGCGGGCTTGCCGCGAGCTGCAGGCCGAGGGGGTGCCGGCGGTGGTCGTGAAGTGCGGCGAGAAGGGGGCGCTAGTCAGTGCGCCCGGTGGCCCACCGGTCCGCATCGCGCCCCCCAACGTCGCCGTACTGGATGCCACCGGCGCCGGCGACACCTTCTGCGGGGGCCTTGCCGCCGGGATCGCCGTCGGTGAATCTCTCGTCGTCGCCGCACAGCGGGGTGCCGCCACTGCGGGAGCCGCCCTAGGTGCCAGCGGCTCGCTGCGCCTGCTTCGCCGCGCCGGCGTCGCCGAGCGCCTGCGCTCCCGCTACGCGCAGGGAAAGCTGCCAAGCGCCACGCTGCTCCCGGAGCCAGGCGAGCAAGACGACAGCGGCGTGATGGAGCGGGAGATCACGACGATCCCCGCCGTGATCCGCGATCGGCTCGAGCTGGCGGGCCAGGCGGTGACAACGGTCGAACGGCTGCGGGAATCCCGCATCCGCCATGTCGTCCTGGTGGGGTGCGGCGACTCGAGCTTCGCCTGCCAGGCGGCAGCACTGGCGCTCAACCGGTACTCCGGACTCCAGGTCCGCTGGGAACACGCCCTCGACTTCGCCCGGTACGGGGTCCGATACCTCGCGAGCGAGACGGCGGTGATAGTCGTCTCCTTCTCTGGGAAGACGGGCAGGACGATCGAGGCCGCCCACCAGGCCCGTGCCTTCGGGCATCTGGTGATCGCCCTGACTGGCGCCCCAGACAGCCCCATCGCCAAGGTGGCGGACTGCGTCCTGTCGGCAGAGATCCCCACCTTCGGCTTCTCGCCCGGCACCAGCACCTACACCGCCATGCTCGTCACCTTGCTGACCCTGGCCGCCGAGCTCGGCGCCAACGCGGCGGCCGGCGCAGACGGTCGCGCCAGCCCCGACGCGGTGAGCGGCTATGCGAAGGACCTACAGCGTCTGCCGAAACTGGCGGAGGAGACGCTTCGCCTGAGCGAGGGTCCGGCCTACGCCGCCGCCGAGCGCATGACCGGGGCTCGAATGATCACCTTCCTCGGTGCCGGGCCCAATGAGGCGAGCGCCAAGTTCGGCGCCGCCAAGCTCTTCGAGGGGGCCCAGCAGATCGCTCTCGCGACGAACGTCGAGGAGTGGGCGCACGAGCAGTACTTCATCACCCGG
>DASXNK010000136.1 GCA_036495095.1 Candidatus Dormiibacterota bacterium
GGGGAGGGGAGGGGAGGGGTGGCCGTGGAGCCGGGGTACTACCCCCACCCTACCCCCACCGGGATCGCGGCATCGCTCAGCTGCGAAGGATCAGGTGAACGGCTGCGTGGACCAGGAGCAGACGCCGAAGGCGGTCCAGACCCAGGCCACACCGCGGATCAGGCGGCGCGCCTCCTCCGGGTCCGGTCCTCCGTCATCCAGCCTCGCCATGACCGCCGGGACGCCGGCCGGCGACCCACCAGGTACGACGCGACCCCCTGCCAGTCGAGGATCACCAGGGCTCCGGTCAGCACGGCGAGGGCTCCGAACGCGCCCTCGGCCCAGTGCGAGGAGGAGCCGGCGACCTTGGCCACCCCCCAGACGGCGACGATCCCAGCCGCCCATACACACCAGAACAGGACCCATGGACGTCCCGGCAGTCTGAGCACGCCCGCTGCCTAGGCCGCTGGCGGCTCGACTTCGACGTAGGCGGCCCGGCTGATCGGCGGTGGGATCGGGGCACCCTCCTCGCGGAGCCCCTCCAGGTGGAAGGCGACCGCGGCCTCCATCTCGCGGACGCACTCCTCCTGGGTGGCGCCCGTGGCCACCACCCCGGGGAGGTCCGGCGAGTAGGCGGAGAAGTTGGTCGCCTCGTCGCCCTCGACGACGATCAGGTACCGGGTGCTCATCGTGGGTCCCTCAGTCCAGCCTGCCTCAGGATGCTCGCCGGCGTCTTCGGGTGCAAGGTGTCGGCCGGTGGGCCGGCCACCGTCACCGTTCCGGGCTTGGTCGAGTGGCGGAACTGGCGGTGGCTTCCACGGGTCCGGGCCAGGTACCACCCGTCGCCGGCGAGGAGCTCCAGCACCTCGGCGATCTTCATCGGCATGGCGGCTACTCCCGGACCGGCTCGATCACGGCGCGTCCCCGGCGGCATCGAGGAAGGCGGCCAGCCGCTCCGCGGCCGCCCGCTGCAGCGACGGCAGGATGGCGGCGTAGGTGTTGGCCGTGACCGCGATCGTCGAGTGGCCGAGGATGTCCCGAACCACGGCGATGTCGGTGCCCGAGGCGAGGAGCAGCCCGGCGCGGAGGCGGCCGCTCCGAGGTCGAGCGCGAGGGCGACCGAGGCTGCACCGGCCCCATCGACGTCTGACGCTCTCCAATGGACCATCACTGCGCTGTGTCCGCCAACGTCCGCCAGCGTCCGCCGACGTCCACCAGCGTCCACAGTCGTCTCATTGCCTATCGAAACAGTCCTGTTCACGCTCACCCTTGACCTGCCTTCTCATCGAATCTCGTTGTGGATCAACAAGTTCGCCCATGTCCCGCTCCTCCATGGGGGCGCGAGTCGCCCATTGCAGGTCCCGCAGCGGTCGGGTAATCTCGGATCCCGAACGCCCGTTCGCAAGCCTACGGCAAGGCGGGCACCGTGTCAAACCATCAGGGCGAGGTCGTCGACGTGAACCCCGTCACCAGTCGCATGGGCAAGTTGCGCCTGGAGCTGCGCGAGCGCTTCGGCGACCACTTCGATCGCCGAGCCTGCGCCCGGCGAGCGGGCATCGCCGAGCGGACCTGGGCCAGCTACGAACGCGGTGAGAACATGCCGCCGGCCGATGCCGCGGTGGCCATCGCGCGAGTGTTGGGTGTGACCGCCGAGCAGCTCGTGTTCGAGCGACGGGGCCGGTGATCGGCCGTCCCGACCGGCGACAACGTAACCACCGCGGCTCCGGCTGAGTTCAGGTCGCGTGGAACGGCGCCGTCGTGGCCACCGCTACGGCCGGATGACCACTGCAATCGCCGCGATTTCTCTCCTCGGGGCGTGCGGCCAATCTCCGTCCGGGACACAACCGAGCCCGTCGGCCGGGCGCAGTTCGTCCGTCAGCCCGGCAGCGCCGATCCAGCTCGACAGCGTGCCCTCCGCCCACATCGCCTTCGACAGCGAGAGCCGTGGCCTCGCCACCGCGCAGGGAATCGTCCTTCGCACGTCTGATGGCGGAAGGACGTGGCAGCGGGTACTCAAGACGTCCGGCCCGATCCGGGACCTGCGGTGGGTTGCCCCGGGTCGTGCCCTTGAGGCATCGGCCGACGGTGTCATGGCGAGCCTCGACGCCGGCCTCACCTGGCATCCCACGAACCAGAGTCCGATGGGACGGCGCGTGATCGCTCTCGCCTTTCCCAATGCATCGAGCGGCTTCGCGGTGACGGCCGACGGCGGACTGTGGGCGGTCTCGGAGGATGCCGGCCAGTTCGTGCGGCGCGAGAGTACCGGCCTGAGCGACGTCACTGCAGTGTCGTTCGTCGACCGACAGCACGGATGGGCGGTCGGCCCTGACGGCGTCTCGACGACGGCGGACAACGGGAGGACATGGGCCCTACAGACCACTCCCTCGTTCCCCGGCCTGCCTCGGCCGCCGCTCATCCACATGGCCGACCTTCAGCATGGGTACGTCGTGGAGCGGTACGGGCCGGCTGCTGGAACCGTCTACTCCGGACTGGTGGCCACTGACGACGGCGCCCACTGGAGCTATCGCTCCGGTCCTTCCGGCAACAGCGGGCCGCCCACGCCGCTCTTCGCCACGACGCCGCCAGGAATCGACGACGTGGACGTCGAGGGGCCCGAGGCGCTCCTCGCGGCGTCCGTGAGCGACGTGGTCAGCGGCATGCAGGTGTGCACGAGCCCCGACGGTGGACGTCACTGGGCATGCACGCCGGAGCGGCTGACCCACCCAGCTCAGGTCGGCACCGGAGCGGTTGCGATCCTGCGCCTGACGGGCGGAGGACTTGTCGCTGCCTCCTTGACGAACGGGTCAGTACTCGAGCTGTCGACGAGCTCCGACGGCGGCGCGAGCTGGACAGTCGACGCACGGGTGCCGGTGGCCGCGCCGTAGCGGCGGTCCGCACAGCTACCCCCACGCCACGCCGGGAGCCGCGGCCTCGGCGTGCGGCAGCTCCCGGCAGCAGCACGCCGGACCGCTGCACGAGGCCACCACCACGCCACCGTCGACGATGCAGCCGCAGTCGGCGCACTCGAACCTCATCGCTCGTGGTCCTCCCGGGGTGGCGGCGGGCTGGACGAGATATCCGGAGTTCCGTATTCTTTATCCGCCACCACCGTCAGGGTCAAGGGGGTCCGTGCTCACCGCAACGTCCGAGTCGACCGCGACGCTGGCCCGCCTCTTCCGTGTCCTGGCGGATCCCACCCGGCTGGCGATCGTCGAGCTCCTGGAGGCGGGAGAGCTGCCGGTGCGCAGTCTGGTCGCGGCGGTGGGGAGCTCCCAGCCGCGGGTCAGCACCCACCTCGCCTGCCTGCGGCACTGCGGGCTGGTCGACACCGAGCGTCGCGGTCGCGAGGTTCTCTACCGGCTCAGCATCCCCGGGCTGCCGGCTCTGCTGCGGACCGCCGCCGGCATCGCGGCGCCGCGGGCCGAGCATCTCGCCACCTGCCATCGCGTCGGGCCGGACTGGGTCTGATGCGCGGCATCCGGTGACCCCGGCCCACCTGCGGCCCGACGGGGACGTCATCGGCCTTGCCCCGGAGCGGTGCGGGAGGCGGCGTGGCTCCGGGCTCCCGGGCCCGGAGCGGGATCTGTACCGCTGGATCCTCCGCCGCTTCGGCGGCGGCTCCGCACCGGCCGGCGGGGACGTCGAGCGGGCCGCCACCGAGCGCGGCATCGCCGCCGGCCCCGCGCTGGTGCGGATGGAGGAGCTCGACCTCGTCCAGCGCGGACCCGCCGGGACGGTCCGCTGCGCCTACCCGTTCTCGGCCGAGCCGACCGGACACACCGTCGAGCTGGAGGGCGGCCCGCCGGTGCATGCGATGTGCGCCATCGACGCCCTCGGCATTCCTCTCATGCTCCATCGCAACGGGGTGGTGCGGACCACCGACCCGGCCAGCGGCCGCGGGTTGGTGGTCTGGGTCGACCGGGCCGGGACGGTGGGGTCGGAGCCGGCCGATCCGGTGGCGCTGGTGGCGACCGCGGGAGGGACGGCGCCGCTCGCCTCGGCGTGCTGCCCGGTCATCAACCTCTTCGAGTCCCGTGAGCCCGCGGAGCGGTTCCTGGCGAGCCGGCCCGACCTCACCGGAGCGGTGCTCTCCCTCGCCGATGCGGTGGCGGTCGCCCGGGCCGTCTTCGAGGGAGTCCTCGACTAGAGCGGGACCACGGCGCGGTTCAGGCGCAGGTGCTGGAGCAGGGGAGGGCCGATCTCGACCGAGCTCACGATGTCCGCGCACACCCTCGCGACCGAGGAGAGCGGGGGGTGGCAGGCGACGCTGAAGTACAGCGTCCGGCCGGACACGTCCTCCCGGACGGGCTGGAGGACGAGACGGTGGTCGGGCTGGGGGACGGGACGGAGGGTGACCGGGTGCCCCCGGAGGGTGGCGGCGAGGGGCCGCAGCTCCGGCACGCTCTCACAGGGCGCGGCGCACCCCGCGGCGACCGCCTCGGGCGCCCAGCTGATCCGGAAGGTGGCTCCGAAGGGTCCCACCAGGGTGATCTGCCCGGCGCCGGACGTCGCCCCGGCGCCGCCGGCCCGGTGCCAGCCGGCGGGGATGCGCAGGCTGACAGCCGGCCCGCTCCGGAGGAGGAGCACCACGGCGCCGCCGAGGAGGACGGCGGCGAGGAGCACCAGCAGGGCTCCGATGCGCAGTCCGCGGCGCCGGGGGGACGGCTTCACCTCCGCCCGCTCAGGCCCAGTCGGTGGTGGCGGTCTCTGTCGCGGCGAGGGCCGCCGCGCGGGTCAGGTGGTCGTCCATGCGCACGATGCGGCCGTCGCGCAGCGTGTACACGATGAAGATCTGTCCCTGCAGGGGCGCCCCCGGGATGTCGCGGAACCGCGGCCCCCCGATCCCCACGACCACGCGGTCGCCGGCGTCGAGGATCTCGATGTGGTCGACGCCGAAGTCCTCGCGGGTGAGGTTGCGGCGCATGTTGTCGAGCACCTCGTGGCGATCGTGGCAGACGAGGTGCTCGAGCACCCCCTGGTGGACGACGTCGGGATCGAGCCGCGTCGCGATGCTCTCCAGGTCCCGCCGCCGCATCGCGTGCAGGTGATCGAAGACGATCTCGAGGTTCCCCCGGCTCATCCATGGCCTCCCGGAGTCCGATGCTGCGACCCAGCGTAGCCCGGTCCCGACCTCTGCGCATCGGCCGGAGAGCCGCGGTCGGCGCCGCCTTTCGCCGGCAAAGCGACAGACCTGACTAGAGGCGTCGCGCGAGTATGTGCGCTGCGCCTCTATACGGGCGCGGATGGTGTCGCCCGGAAACATGAATGGGGACTTGACAGCGGGCGCAGTCCCCTCCACGCTGGACCTGAGCGCGGGATTTTGCCACGGGGTGGAGGGGATTCTAGCCATGTATGTCCAGAACGGTGACCGTCCCCAGTGGGCGTGGAGCGGGCAGCACGTCGAGGTGGCCTCGGCCTGGGAGCTGAGGACGCCGGTCCAGGAGGTGACCAACGGCACCGCCGGAGGCCCGCCGCCGGTCGAGCTGCTCGGCGAGGTGTCGGGGCGGCCGTCGTGGGCCTGGGGCGGCGAGCGCGCCGCGGCGGCGGCTGCGGCTGCCGATGCGGCGGCGGCGCCCGAGGTCGCGGCACCGGCGGCTCCGGCGGTGACGGCGGGCTCCGACGATCGTCCGGCATGGTCCTGGGGCGGCGGGACGGTCGCCTAACCGTTTCGTCTCGGCTCCCATGAGTGCCCGGCGCGAGCTGTTCGCCCTCTGGTCACGCTGCGACAGCCTGCGTGAGCGGGTGGGACCGGCCGCGGTCGAGCTGCGCCCGGACGCCCGGCGGCTCCTCGGCGTCGCCTCCGACGAGCTGGCGAGCGCGCTGCGGCGCCTCGACAGCGCGCACATGCTCACCCCCGGGCAGAGCGGGGAGCTCCAGAACGCCCTGTCCGGCCTGGCCGCGGCGAGCTGCGGCGGGCTACCGCTCTCCACCGCGGTGGCCCGCTACGCGTTCGCCCTGCAGGAGGTGGCCGCCGCCTTCCACATCGAGCTCGTCCCGCATCCACCCGACCTCGTCGCCGCGGTCGCCACCGCCGCTCCCGGGCGCAACGGTTCGGCGCGCCTCGCCGGGGCCGGCGAGGTCCCGGTGCCGATCCGCGTCGAGGGCGCCGAGGGTGGGCCCGGCCCCGCGAGCGAGGCGGTGGAGGCGCTGGCGTTCGTCACCTCGGTTGCGGCCAAGGGCGGCCACCGTCTCGGCGGCTTCAGCGGATCGGGCGGCGACGCCGGGTACCGCTTCACCGCGCGCTGCGCCGACTGCGGCGACCAGGTCAGCGTGCTCCGGCAGGACGAGCTGTGGTCCTTCACCCCGGTCGTGCCCTGCTCCCGCGGGGTCTCGCCGCCCGCCTGATCAGCGCGGCGCAGCCCGTCCGCCACCGGCGGCAGCGGTTGGTCGACGTCCTCCGCCACCGCCGGGGTTGCACCGATCGGGCGCCGGGGCTTCGGAACCGTGCGCGTATGCTGGACCGACGTTTCCCACCACGGTCTCGAGGGGGGTTCGACATGAGGCGGATGCTCGCCGTCCCCGCGGCCGCGCTCAGCCTGGCGGCCGGCGCCATCCCCGCCGCGGCCGCGCCGGCCGCGACCGCACGGGTGGCGCTGTTCCCGTCGCAGGTGAGCTTCGGCAGCCAGCCGGTCGGCAGCGTGCAACAGCGCTCGGTGTCGGTGGAGAGCGTCGGCGACGCCCCGCTCCACGTGCGCTCGGTGTTCGTCAACGACTACTCGGGCTCGTACAGCCTGGTGTTCAACACCTGCAGCGGCGCGACCCTGCCGCCGGGTCAGATCTGCCAGTTCACCATCCAGTTCCACCCCCGCACCCCCGGCCAGCACAGCGCCAGCGCCCTGGTCTACGACGACGCCCCGGAGGGCACCCAGAACGTCCCCATCTGGGGCGCCGCGACAGGCCGGTAGCTTCCGTCACGGATCCGTCACACCCCCGTCCCCGGGACGTCGCAGCCGCGGCGCCGATGGGGAGGAACATCGAGGTGCACGGCGCTCCGGCGCCGGCCCCCGACGACCAAGGAGGGACGGAGCAGATGCTCCAGCGGATGCGGCCCATGACCTGGCTGATGGTGGCGTTCAACGCGCTGCTGCTGGTCGGGATGGTGGCCGGCGCTCCCCTCCCGGGACCCGCCTGGTTCCTCGGCAACGGGGTGCTCGCGGTGCTCTGGGTGGCGAGCAACCCGCGCCGGCGGAGCTGCCCGCAGTGCCGCTCCGAGGTGCCGCGCGCGTTCCTCGTGTGCAACGTCTGCCGCTACGACCTCTACCGTCCGCTCCCGCAGCGGCGGCCCCGGGGCACCGGGCACAGCTGATCGTGCTCGCCGGGCCGACCGGCGGCTCCGAGGCGATACGCTGGCAGACATGATGGGGCCGGTGGGACGTCTCTCCCGCACCGTCGACCACGCGGTGCGCTGGCGCCTGGGGCTGATCGGGGTGCACTCCGGTCTCGCGGCGCCGGCCGCGTACGACAGCGCCGGGGCATTCTGGGCGGCCAGCCGGGTGCTCGATCCCGAGCCCGTCACCGGCCGTCCGATGGCCGACCGGAGGGGGTCGGGCTCCACCCGCCTGGTCGACATCAGCGCCGCCAGCAGCGGTCCGGGCGACCATCCCGGCAGCCGCAGCGTCAGCGGCCGGCTGGCGCTCCACCCCGACCCGGGCGCTCCGGTGGTGCTCCTGCTCCACGGCTATGCCGCGCCGAGCCCGTTCTACGAGGACCATCACATGCGCCTGCTGCTCCGCCGGGGGCTGAGCGCGGCGCGGATCGACCTGCCCTTCCACCTCAACCGGCGCATCCCCGGGCGCGGCGCCGGCTCCGGGTTCTTCAGCAGCGACCCCGCCCACACGTGCGCGGTGCTCCGTCAGGCCGCCGAGGACGCGGCCGCGGTGGTCGCGTGGCTCCGGCGGGAGGTCAGCCCGGCGGTCGGGCTGCTCGGCTTCAGCCTCGGCGGCCTGGTCGGCTGCCTGCTCGCCGCCCACGTCCGGCTCGACTCGCTGGTGTCGGTCACGCCTCCCTGCGACCTCGCCGAGCTCACCCTGGAGCGCTCGCCGGTGCGGCTGCGCCGCGAGCTCGGCGTCGTCGCCGGCGGGGGAGGGCCCTGGGGGACCGACGCGCTCGCCGCCCGCGCCGCCCTCGACCTGGCGATGGCGCCGGTGATCCCGCGGCTGCTCAGCCCGCGGACCCCCGGGGAGCGCATCACCCTGGTCGCCGCCGAGCACGACCTCATCGTCGGTGACGCGCCGGTGCGCGAGCTGGCCGCGGCCTGGGGCGCCCAGTGCTGGGCCTATGGCCACGGCCACGTCACCGTGATGACCGCACGCGGGCTCACCACCCGCATCCACGACCGGCTCCGCCGCGACCTCGCCGCGGGTCCGGCCGGGTCCGGGGCGATCGCCGGATGACCCCGGCCGCGCCGCTGCTGCGCCGCACCGGGCTGACCCGCTCGGGACGGCGGTTCGAGATCCGGCCCGCCGGTGCCGACGACGCCCCCGCGCTGGTGGCGCTGCGCGACGCGGTCGCCGCCGAGGGCACCTGGGTCGCCGCCGAGCCCGGCGAGCGCAGCGTGCTCGAGGAGAGCCTGGCGCTCGCCGGCCTGATCAGCCACGGCGGCCTCTCCCTGGTCGCCGAGGTGGATGGACGGGTGGCCGGGCAGCTCGCGGTGCATCGCCAGCAGGGCCGCTACGAGAGCCATCGCGGCGACCTCTCGATCACCGTCGATCGCCACCTCCGCGGGCAGGGGCTGGGCCGGGCGCTGGTCGAGACCGCCGTCGACTGGGCCCGCGCCGTCCGCCTCGCCAAGCTCACCCTCGGCGTCTTCCCCGAGAACCACCGGGCGCTCGCCCTCTACCGGTCGGCCGGTTTCGAGGAGGAGGGGAGGCTCCGCGGCCACCTCCGGGTGGGCGGCGAGGCGCGCGACCTGGTGCTCATGGGGCTGCTGCTCAGCCCCCGCTGAACGGTCCTCGATGGGCGCGGACCGGGGGCCCTGCTATCCTCGCCCGAGATGAGCGACGTCCGTCCGATCGGCGTCTTCGATTCCGGCGTCGGTGGGCTCACCGTGCTCCGCGAGCTCCGCAGCCAGTGCCCCGGCGAACGGCTGCTGTACCTCGCCGACCTCGCCCACTTCCCCTACGGGCCGCGGTACCAGCACGAGGTGCGCGAGTTCGCGCTGAGGATCATCGAGCACCTGGTCGGCGAGGACGTGAAGCTGGTGGTGATCGCCTGCAACACCGCCACCGCGGCGGCGCTGCACGCGGCCCGGGAGCGGTTCGACGTCCCCATCGTCGGGGTGATCGCGCCGGGGGCGCAGGCGGCGGTCGACGCCACCCGCAACGGGCGGATCGCGGTGATCAGCACCGAGGGCACCTTCGCCAGCCAGCAGTACCTCCACGCCATCAAGGAGGCCAACCCCGGCGTGGGCGTGCTCCCCCGGGCGGCGCCCCACCTCGTCGACATCGTCGAGGCCGGCCAGGCCGACTCGCCGGCGGCGGAGGTGGCGCTCGCCGAGGTGCTCGAGGAGGTCACCGGCTGGGGGGCCGACACCCTGGTGCTCGGCTGCACCCACTACCCGCTGCTCCGTCCCGCGCTGGCTCGGGTGGCCCCGGGGCTCACCGTGGTCGACAGCGCCGAGACCACCGCGGCCCGGGTGCGCCGCATCCTCGCCGTCAACCGCCTCGGCGCCGGCGACGACGCCGCCACCCCGCCCCGGCTGCTGGTGACCGGCCACCCCGAGCGCTTCATCGACGCCGCCGCGCTGCTCTTCGGCGAGGCGCCCCCCGCCCCCGAGGTGCTCGACCTCTGGGGCACCGGGGTGACCGGCGCGGTCGCCACCCGGTTCCGCGGGATCCTGGCGTCGTGAGCGTCTCCTCGGAGACCTTCCTGGAGCCGATCGCGGAGGAGCTGCGCGAGCTCGAGCGCCGGCTCCACGAGACCGTGGCCGCCGACCTGGGCTTCATGGCGAAGGCGATGGAGCACATCGTCAGCGCCGGCGGCAAGCGTATCCGCCCGGCGCTGCTCATCCTCAGCGCCAAGCTCGGCGACGCCGACATCGACCACGTCTACAACGCCGCCATGGGGATCGAGTTCATCCACACGGCGACGCTGATCCACGACGACCTCATCGACGACGCCGAGACCCGCCGCGGGCTGGCCACGATCCACGCCGTGCTCGGCGCCAACCCGGCGATCATCGTCGGTGACTACTACTTCGGGAAGGGCGCCAACCTGCTCTCGGCGATCGGCATCCCGCTGATCACCGAGGTGGTGAGCGCCACGGTGATGAAGATCTGCATGGGCGAGCTGCAGCAGCTCACCAGCAAGCGCCACTACGAGCAGCCGGTCGAGGCGTACTACACGAAGATCGAGCGCAAGACCGCCACCATGCTCAGCGCCGCCTGCCACTGCGGGGCGATCGTCGCCGGGATGGACGAGGAGGCGCAGCGGGCCCTGGAGCGCTACGGCCGCGACCTCGGCATCGCCTTCCAGATCGCCGACGACGTGCTCGACTACACCGCCACCGAGGAGCAGCTGGGCAAGCCCACCGGCGCCGACCTCCGCCAGGGCACGGTCACCCTGCCGCTGATGTACGCGCTCAAGGACCCGGAGGTGGGACCGGCGCTGCGCACCGTGCTCGCCCGCGAGCCGCTGAGCGACGCCGACGCCGACGAGGTGGTCGGGCTGGTGCGGGGTTCGACCGGGGTGGTCGAGGCCGAGCGCCGCGCCCACGAGTTCACCGACAGGGCGCGGGCCGAGCTCGCCATCTTCCCCGAGTGCGAGGCCCGCAGCGCCCTCGAGTCGATCTGCGACTACGTGGTCGAGCGCCGTACGTGATCCTGCCGGACGGCGGTCAGAGCGCTCCCCAGCGCTCCAGCAGGCGGGCGAAGATCAGGCCCCAGAGGGTGAGCATCGCCGCCGCCGCAACCAGCCCCAGCGCCTCGATCGCAGTGGGCAGGGCGCTCCCCTGGGCGACCGCGTCGCCGGACATCGCGGCCACCCCGTAGACGGCGGCGCGGGCGCTGTCGACCAGGGCGACGACCGCCAGGATGATGATCGCGGTCCGCACCGCGGCGTACTCGCGGCGCAGCGCCGAGCGGATGTCCGCGGCCGTCCAGCGGCCGCCGGGGGGACGGCCGGCGGGGGGCTCGGGGCGGCCTCGCCAGAGGCGGAGCAGGGCGAGGCCGAAGAACACCGCGGCCAGCCACCCCGGCCAGGCGGTGCGCGGCGAGGAGCCGTCGCCGAGCAGGGTCGCGACGACGTTGAGGTCGGCCCCGGAGCTGAGCTCGGCGGCGAAGTGCCGCTGTCCGGCGAGCGCGGCCACGCCGATGCCCACGGCGGCGGCCGCGACCAGCCAGAGCAGCGCGATCCGCTGCACCGGGTGGAGGCGGCCGAGACCGTAGAGGCGGGCCAGCACCGTGCCTCAGGCCACCCCGCGTCGGGCGCGCGGGGAGAGGGCGGGGACCATGCGCGCAGCCTAACCAACCGGCATATCGGTGCGGACCCGTACCATGCTCCGCGGTGAGCAGCCCCCCCGCCGCGATCCGGCCCGCGCCCGCCCGATGACCCCCAACGGCGGCGCCCCGCGCCTGCGCGTGGTCACCTACAACATCCTGCTCGGCGGCGGCGGGCGCGAGGATCGCATCGCCGCGGTGCTGGAGCGCTCCGGCGCCGACGTCATCGCGCTGCAGGAGTGCACCGACCTCGAGCTGGTGCGCGAGATCGGCGAGCGGCTCTCCATGGAGGTGGTGGTGGGGGAGTCGAGCGACGGCTCCGACCTCAACCTCGCGATCCTCAGCCGCCTCCCGGTGCGCCGCTGGAGGAACCACCGCCACCCCAACGTGATGCTCCGCGGTCACCTGGAGTGCGAGGTGGGCACCGGGGTGCGGGGCTTCTCCCGGGTGCGGGTCCACTGCCTCCACCTCGCCGCCCGCTTCGGCGAGCGCGCCAACGGCGAGACCCGGCGGATGCAGGAGATCCAGTCCGTCCTCTACGACATCGGCCAGGCGCGCGAGCTGCCCCACGTGATCACCGGCGACCTCAACTCGATCGCGCCGGGCGACAACGTCGCCGCCAGCGCCTTCCTGGCGCGGATGGCGGAGCTGCGCCGCGCCGGGGTGGTGGTGCGCGGGCTCGACGGCCTGCTCGGCCCGGTGGAGCGGGGCAGCGCCGGCGAGGCCGAGGTGGCGGGCCGGTACCAGAAGGTCGGCATCGACCCCGACCTCGACGTCGGGCTGCCCCGGCTGCCCTGGATCCTCACCCCCTTCACCGAGGTGCTGCCGAGGCTGCCGTACACCGACCGCTTCCTCAACACCCACATCCAGCGCTGGACCGTCGACCACCTCCTCAAGGCGGGCTACACCGACTGCTTCCGCGAGCTCCACCGCGGCGGCGACCCCGGCTACACCTGCGCCACGTGGATGCCGGCGGCGCGGATCGACTACGCGTTCGCCGATCCCCTGCTCGCCCCGCGCCTGCTCGACTGCGCGGTGATCGGCTCGGGTCCGGGTGGCGACCCCGACACCGCCACCGCCTCCGACCACCTCCCGCTGCGTACCGACTTCCGCCTGGACTGATCCGCGGCTCCGGGCCGGGCTCCGTATACTCGGCGGCTCATGCCCTCCGTCCCCCCCTGCGCCCACGCCATCGTGGGCGGCTCGGGCACCGCCGCGATCGACTTCCCGGAGGCCCTCGGCGACCCGCGGATCCGGGTGATCGGCGACCCCCTGGTGGTCTCGACCCCCTTCGGCGAGAGCCCGCCGGTGAAGCGGATCGCGCTGACCCTCGCCGGCGGCGGGGTGCGCGAGGCGCTGGTGGCGCGGATGCACGGCTGGCGGCACGGCGTCGACCGCCACACCGGCACCCTGGCGCTGTTCTGGCTGCTCCGCGAGGCCGGGGTGCGCCGGATCATCGCCGAGTCCGGCGCGGGGAGCATCCTCCAGAACTTCCGCCCCCGCGACCTCATCATGCCCCACGACGTGATCGACCTCACCCCCCAGGTGAGCGGGCTGCTCGACCCCTCCCACCTGGTGCTGATGCGGGCGCCGTTCTGCCCCGAGCTGCGCGGGGCGATGTGGGAGCAGGCCACCCGCTGGGCCGCCGACAAGGCCACCCGGGCCTTCGACCGCGCCGTCTACGCCACCACCCAGGGGATGCGCTTCGAGACCGCCGCCGAGATCGCCGCCTACGCCCGGATGGGCGCCGACGTCATCGGTCAGGCGATCTCGCCCGAGGTCTACCTGGCCCGCGAGATCGGTTCCTGCTACGCGGCCATCACCATCGTTCTCAACTACGCCGAGGGGGTTCGGCCGAAGTGGGACTACGAGCTGCTCCAGGAGATCCTCCAGGACGACGCCCGCACCATGGGCCACCTGCTCGTGGAGGCGCTCGCCAGCACCCCCGAGGTGCCCGGCTGCGCCTGCCTCACCTACCGCAAGCGGGTGGAGTCGGCCGATCCCGCCGCGGCGATGACCGACAGCGCCTGAGCGGCGTCAGCCTGCCCGGCGGCGGGTGACCGCGCCCAGGGCCAGGCCGGTGAGCAGGGTCACCCCGGCGAGCCCGGCGACCGGCAGCCCGGCGGCGATCGCGACCGACCATCCCGGCCCGCTGCCGGGGCGGTAGCCGCCGCTCACCGTGAAGAGGGCGGCGCCGAGCACCAGCAGGGTGCCGGCCAGCGCCTCGGCGGCCTCGCGCAGCTCGGCGTGGGCCGTCGGCCGCCAGAGCCGGTGGGCGAGGGCGACCAGGGCGAAGCCCGCCCCGGCGCAGGCGAGCGCCCCGGCGCCGTGGAACGCGTCGAGATGGGTGATCCCGGACGTGCTCGCGGGATCGACGGTGACCGTCTCCCAGGGGAGCAGGCACCCGGCGGGGGCGGCGACGGTGCCGATCCCGACCAGGATCGGTCCCAGCCGCGCCGCCCCCGGGCGCACCGCGGACGCTACCGCGAGGAGCGGCGGAGGCTGTGCGTGCCCGGCCCCGACTGCTGCTCCATCCGGGCGCCGACCACCATGCCGCCGGCGGCGAGGAGGGCGACGACCACGCCGATCGTGATCGAGTGGAACGCGCCGCTGCCGTTGACGCCGATGAGCAGCTGGAGGACCACGGCGCCCAGGGTCACGCCGGCGACGGGCAGGAGATGGCGCTCCTCGAGGCCGAGCTGGCGGAGGTCGATCAGCCCGATGCGTACGGCGACGATCAGCAGGGTGACGATGGCGGCGAAGAAGACGGTGTCGCCGAGGAAGCCGGTGCCGAAGGCGTTGACGGTGGTGCTGCCGTGGCTGTCGTGGAAGTGGTACCAGGGCAGGTACGTCGAGATGAGCGCGAGAAGGGCGCTGATGCCGCAGATGCGGTCGGCCTGGCCGAGCCTGTCCAGCATGGCTCGTCTCCCCTGTGCAGACCCGGGCTGGGACGCTGCGCGCGGATGCGATCCGAGGCGCGGTGGTGGGTGGGTCCTGGGCCGCGATGGTAGGGCACAGACGTTCGAGTGTCAACTGGCGTGCGGTTGTGTGCCGGCACACATCCCGCCCCGGCGTGGCCCCGGGTCAGTCCCCGGCGGGCGCTGGGGGCGCCGCCGAGCTCTCGCCGCCGCCGTTGCCGTTGACGTGCGGGATGCCGTCGCGTCCGCGGCGGCGGCGGCCGCGGCGGCGGCGCGGACGGGCGGCCGCGGCGGGGTCGTCCCCGCCCGCCTCGAGGGCGACGGCCCCAGGGGCCGAGGGTCCGGGCGCGGGCAGGCGCGGCCGGCGGCGCTGCACGGCGTTGGCGGAGGCGGGGGGGCGCACCGGCGGCTGCCCGTCGGCGAGCAGGTCGCCGAGGGTGGTCCAGCCGAAGCGCTCACGGCCCCGCACCACCAGCTCGAGGAAGCAGGCGGCGGTGGCCTCGGCGTCGGCGAGGGCGTGGTGCGGCTGGCGGTGGGTGACCCCGAGCTCGGCGCAGAGGCGCTCGAGGCCGATGGTGTCGCGGAGGTCCCAGAGCTTGCCGGCGAGCCGGGAGGTGTCGATGTTGTCGGCGTCGAAGTCCTCGCCGGAGGTGCGTCCGATCAGCCGGGTGTCGAAGGCGTCGGCGCTGTGCTCGATCAGCACCGCCCCGGCGGCGAAGCGGCGGAAGCGGGTGAGCACCAGGTCGGCCGGCGGCGCTCCGGCGAGGCTGGCCCCGGTGATGCCGTGGAGCCGCCGCGCGTAGGGGTTGATCCGGTCGGTGCAGTGCACCAGGGTCTCGAACGAGGAGCTGTGGCCGGTGAGGGTGAAGGTGACCGCGCCCAGCTCCACCAGCCGGTGCGGCGACTGGCCGGTGGTCTCGCAGTCGAGGGAGACGAAGCGGAGCTGGTCGAGCGGGGTGTCGGGACCCGGCCGCAGGTAGACGACACCGTCGTCCGGGTCGTCGAGCGCGGCGAAGGGCTCGCCGTTGGCCGGCCCCAGCCGGCTGACGAAGCACTCACCCACCGGAGCAGCACCGCGGCGCCGACCATAGCGGCGGCGGCGGGTGGCCTGGGAGCCGCCTGCGCCCTCGGTGCCGGGGGTGGCCGGGGTGCCGGGGTCCGATGGCTCGGGTCCCGTGGTCCCCGGATCCCCTTGCAACATGACCGCATCGTACCCCACACCACTTTCGTGGCACGACGCCTCGAACGCGCCAGGGTGCCGGGAGGGCTGCGGCGAGCGCGCGGAGGGCGCGTTGGGGGAGACTCCGTGTCGTCGTGGGTGAGTGCCGCGGCGGCCACCGGACGGCAGGTGAGCGCCTCACCCCCACCTATACTTGGGCTATTAACCCCAATATGGCGACCTTCTCACGGATGCGTCCCGCCTACTATCCGGCCATGCTCGATCTCGCCGATCGCGACGCCCTCCTCGTCGGCGGGGGCGAGGTCGCGGCCCAGAAGGCACGCCCGCTGCTCGACGCCGGGGTGCGGCTGCGCATCGTCGCCCCGGCTCTCACCGCCGCGCTGCGCGCCTCCGTGGACGCCGGCGAGGCGAGCTGGGAGGCCCGCGAGGTGCGGCCCGGCGACGTCGCCGGGGCGGCGGTGGTGGTGTGCGCCACCGACCAGCGCGCGGTCAACCGGGCGGTCTTCGAGGAGGCGAGCGCCGTGGGCATCCCGGTGAACGTCGTCGACGACCCCGAGCTCTGCTCGTTCATCGTCCCCTCGGTGGTGCGCCGCGGACCCCTGCAGGTGGCGATCAGCACCGGCGGCCGCAGCCCGGCGTTCGCCAAGTTCATGCGCCTCCACCTCGAGCGGGCGATCGGGGAGGAGTTCGGGGTCCTCGCCGAGCTCGCCGGCCGGATGCGCGACCGGGCCCGCGCCGCCGGGATCGGCTACGAGGCCCGCGACCGCATCGCCACCGAGGCGCTGCCCCGGCTGCTCGACCTGCTCCGCGCCGGGCGGAGGGCGGAGGCCGAGGCGCTCGCCGACGACCTCTCCGTCGCCGGACCGCCGCCGTGACCGAGATGGTCGTCGCCGGGCTCAGCTTCCGCACCGCCCCGCTGGCGGTGCGCGAGCGTGCCGCGGTGCCCGAGGCGGAGGCGCGCAACCTGCTCCGCTACCTGGTCGGCCACAGCGGCCTGCTCGAGGCGGCGGTGGTCTCCACCTGCAACCGCACCGAGTTCTACCTGGTCTCGCCCGCGCCCGAGCTCACCGACGAGGTGGTGCCCCGGCTGGTGCGCTACCTCGACCCCGCCGGCGCCCACGGCCTCGCCGAGCACCTGAGCGCGCGCCGCGGCGCCGACGCGGTGCGCCACATCTTCCGGGTGGCCGCGGGCCTCGACAGCATGGTGCTCGGCGAGGCCCAGATCCTCGGGCAGTTCAAGGCGGCCCACCGGCTGGCCCGCGGCGCCGGCACCCTCGACGCCCGCCTCGACTTCGTGATGCGCCGGGCGGTCAGCGTCGCCAAGCGGGTGCGGACCGAGACCGGCGTGGGCCGCAGCACCGGCAGCGTCACCGAGCTCGCCCTCGACCATGCCCGCGAGGCGCTGGGCGGCCTCGAGGGCCGCGGCATCCTCCTCGTCGGCGCCGGCAAGATGAGTGCCGCCGCCGCCCGCCGGCTGGCCGCCTCCGGCGCCCGGCTGACCATCACCTCGCGGAGCGGCGAGGCCGCGGAGGCGCTGGCCCGCGAGGTCGACGGCGAGGCCGCCACCGAGGGCGCCGTCGCCGCCGCCGGCGAGGACGTCGACCTGGTGATCTGCTCGACCTCGAGCACCCGCCCGGTGCTCACCGCGGCCGACGTCGAGCGGATCCAGCGCAACCGGCGCGGCCGCCCCCTCTGCATCGTCGACATCGCCGTGCCCCGCGACGTCGACCCCGCCGCCGCCGAGGTGCCCGGGGTCAGCCTGGTCGACCTCGACGCCCTCGGCCGCCGGGTCGAGCACAACCTCCGGCGCCGCCGCGACGAGCTCCCCGCGGCGGAGCGGATCGTCGAGCGCGAGCTGCTCCGGACCATCGCCGTGGTCGGCGAGCGCGACGCCGCCGGGCCCACCATCGCGGCGCTGGCGCGCCAGGCCGAGGCGCTGCGCCGTCGCGAGGTCGACCGCACCGCGGCCAGGCTGGGCTGGACCGACGAGGCGAGCCGCAGGCACCTGGACGCGCTGACCCGGAGCCTGGTGCGCAAGCTGCTCCACGCGCCGATCAGCCACATCAAGGACAACGTCGACGACCCCGGTGTCGCCCTGGCGCTGCGCGAGGCGTTCGCGCTCGACGACGCGGAGTCCTCGCGAGGGACTCCGTGACGTCGCTCCACCCGTCGAGCCCCGCGCCCCCGCCCCCGCCCCCGGCCGCGGCCATCCTCCGGCTCGCCACCCGCGGCAGCGCCCTGGCCCGCACCCAGGCGGGGCTCGCCGCCGCCGCCCTCGCCTCCGCCGGCGCCGGGCCCACCGAGTTGCTGGTGCTGCGCACCCGCGGCGACGTCGAGGCCGACACCCCGGCGTCGCGGATGACCGGCGACGGCTGGTTCACCTCGGAGCTCGAGGCGGCGCTGGTCGAGGGCCGCGCCGAGGTCGCGGTGCACAGCGCCAAGGACCTGCCCTCGCAGCTCCGCGACGGCCTGGTGCTCGCCGCCCACCTCGAGCGCGCCGACTGCCGCGACGCCCTGGTCACCCGCGACGGCGGCGGCCTCGACGCGCTCCCCGCGGGCGCCTCGGTGGCCACCAGCAGCCCGCGCCGGGAGGCGTTCCTCCACATCCTCCGGCCCGACCTGCGGGTGGTGCCGATCCGCGGCAACGTCGACACCCGGCTGCGCCGCCTCGACGAGGGCCGGGTCGACGCCCTCGTCCTCGCCTGCGCCGGTCTCGACCGGATCGGGCTCGGCGGCCGGATCGCAGAGCGCCTCGACCCCCGCAGCTTCGTGCCCGCGCCGGCCCAGGGCGCGGTCGGGCTCGAGACCCTGGCGGGCTCGGACGCGGCCCGGCGCTGCTGGCTCGCCAACCACACCGCCACCTCGGCGGCGGTGACCGCAGAGCGCGCCGTGCTCACCTCGCTCGGCGGCGGCTGCCGCCTGCCGCTCGGCGCCTGGGCGCGGCTGGAGCCGATCGACGGCGCCGAGGGCTGGGTCCGTCTGGTCCTGATCGCGGCGCTCGCCACCGCCGGCGGGCTGCGCAGCGTGGAGCTCGACGGCGAGCCCGGCGAGGCCGCGGCGCTCGGCGCACGGGCGGCGGAGCGGCTCCGGTGACTCCGGTGGGGAGGACTCCCCCCCAGCCCCCCCGGCCGGCGGGGATCGTCCATCTCGTCGGCGCCGGACCCGGGGATCCCGAGCTGATCACCCTGCGCGGCCGCGACCTCCTCGCCGGCTGCGACGCGGTGGTGCTCGACGCCCTCGCCAGCCCGCTGCTGCTCGCCCACCTCCGCCCCGGCGCCGAGGTCTTCGAGATGGGCAAGCGGGCCGGCGAGCCCTCGGCCACCCAGGCCGAGATCGGGGCCCTGCTGGTGCGCCTCGCCCGCGAGGGCCGGCGGGTGGTGCGCCTCAAGGGCGGCGACCCCTTCGTGTTCGGTCGCGGCGGCGAGGAGTGCGAGCTGCTCGAGGCCGAGGGGATCGCCTACGAGGTCGTCCCCGGGGTCACCAGCGCCATCGCCGCGCCCGGCGCCGCCGGCATCCCGGTCACCCACCGCGACTGGGCGGGGCACGTCACCGTGGTCACCGGCCACGAGCGCGGCGACGCCGACGGCTCCCACGTCGACCTCGCCGCCCTCGCCGGGCTGCTCCCCGACGGCACCCTGGTCTTCCTGATGGGGGCGCGCACCCTGCCCCGGATCACCGCCGGCCTGCTCGCCGCCGGTGCCGACCCGGCCACCCCGGCGGCCTCGGTGCAGTGGGGCACCGACCCCCGCCAGCGCAGCTGCTCGGCGACCCTGGCCACGATCGCCGACGCCGTCGCCGCCGCCGAGATGGGGGCGCCGATGGTGACCGTGATCGGGCGGGTGGCGGCGCTCCGCGACCGGCTCGGCAGCATCGGACGGCGGCCGCTCTCGGGACGGCGCATCCTCGTCACCCGGGCCCGCGCCCAGGCCAGCGGCTTCGTCGAGCGGCTCCGCCGGCTCGGCGCCGAGGCGGTCGAGCTCCCGGTGATCGCGGTCGAGCCCCTCGGCGAGCGCCGCGACCTCGAGGAGGCGGCGCGGCGGATCGCCGCCGAGGCGGCGTCCCCGCCCCCGGGCGGCCGGCACGCGGTCTTCACCAGCGCCAACGCGGTGCGGCTGGTCTGGGTGGCGGTGCGCGCCGCCGGGCTCGACGCCCGCTGCTTCGCCGGGATGCGGCTGGTCGCGATCGGCCCCGAGACCGCCGCGGCGCTGCTCGAGTGCGGCCTCGCCGCCGACCTCGTGCCCGAGGAGTACATCGCCGAGGCGGTGGCCGACGCGATGATCGCCGGCGGTGTCGCCGGGGCCCGGGTGTGGCTGCCCCGGGCGGCGGCGGCCCGCGACGTGCTGCCGGTGCGGCTGCGCGAGGCCGGCGCCGACGTCGAGGTGCTGCCGATCTACCGCACCGTCCTCCCCGAGGGCACCGCCGAGCTGCTGCGCGCCGAGCTGGGACGCGGCGTCGACGCGGTCACCTTCACCAGCAGCAGCACCGTGAACCACTTCCGCGAGGCCCTGGACGGGTCGCCCTTCCCGGCCGGGGCGATCGCCGCCTGCATCGGGCCGGTGACCGCCCGCACCGCCCGCGAGGCCGGCTACCCGGTCGCGGTGGTGGCCACCGAGTACACCACCGCGGGCCTCGCCGCCGCGCTCAGCGCCCACTATTTTCGCGGAGAGACCTCCCCCAGCCCCACGACGCTGGGAACCCCCGCCTCGCTACCCTGACGACCCCATGCCCTTCCCCATCGACCGCCCGCGCCGGATGCGGCGGACCGCGGCGCTGCGCCGCCTGGTGCGCGAGACCCGGCTCCGTCCCGACGACCTGATCCATCCCGCGTTCGTGCGCGAGGACCTCGACGCCCCCCGCGAGATCGCGACCATGCCCGGCCAGCACCAGGAGACCCACGACAGCCTGATCCGCTCCGTCGAGGACGCGGTCCGCGGCGGCTGCTCGGGAGTGGTGCTGTTCGGCATCCCCGCCGACAAGGACCCCGAGGGCTCGGAGGCGTGGAACGACCGCGGCGTGGTGCAGACCGCGCTGCGCCGGCTCCGCTCCGAGTTCCGCGACGAGTGCGTGCTCATCGCCGACTGCTGCCTCGACGAGTACACCGACCACGGCCACTGCGGGGTGCTGCTCGACGACGGCAGGGTCGACAACGACGCCACCCTCGACCTCTACGCGCGGATCGCGGTGAGCCAGGCGGCCGCCGGCGCCGACATCATCGCCCCCAGCGGGATGATGGATGGCCAGGTCGCCGCCATCCGCCAGGCGCTCGACGACAACGGCTTCGCCGAGACCGCCATCCTCGCCTACAGCGCGAAGTACGCCTCGGTGATGTACGGCCCCTTCCGCGACGCCGCCGACTGCGCGCCGCGCCACGGCGACCGGCGCGGCTACCAGATGGACGTCGCCAACCAGCGCGAGGCGGTGCGCGAGACCCTGCTCGACATCGACGAGGGCGCCGACATGGTGATGGTCAAGCCGGCCCTCACCTGCCTCGACGTGGTCGCCCGGGTGCGCGACGCCACCGACCTCCCGCTCGCCGCCTACTGCGTGAGCGGGGAGTACGCGATGCTCCGCGCGGCCGCCGCCGCGGGGGCCTTCGAGGAGCGCGCCGCGGTGCTGGAGGCGCTGACGGCCATCCG
The DNA here is from genome assembly GCA_036495095.1 of Candidatus Dormiibacterota bacterium. Classification (NCBI taxonomy): domain Bacteria; kingdom Bacillati; phylum Candidatus Dormiibacterota; species Candidatus Dormiibacterota bacterium. The sequence continues at coordinate 21,149 of DASXNK010000136.1, forward strand.
ACGGGCCGGCGCCGACATGGTCATCACCTATCACGCGCGCCAGGTCGCGCGGTGGCTCGCGGAGGATCGAGGATGAGTGTCGGGAGCCCCACGCCGCGCTCGCGGACGGCGCTCGCGGTGGCCGTCCTGGCGGCGGTGGTGGCCGGCCTGGTGGCGGTCGGCGTGATCTTCAACCGGGTGGCGGGGAAGGACTCGAGCGCCGGCGTCGCCAGCGCGTCGCCGTCGCCGACCGCGCAGGTGAGCGCCACCCCGGTGCCGACTCCCTCGTCGACCCCCGCGCCCGCGACCATCGCCTACGCCGACTGCTCGAAGGCGAGCTTCGGGCCGCCGCTGGCCCCGTTCAACTCTCCCCCCACCGACCTGCACATCTACGCCGCCGCCCCGGTCTCGCAGATCGACACCACCAGGCTCTATGAGGCGACCATCACCACCCCGCGGGGGAGGATCGTGCTCTGCCTGCAGCCCGCGCTCGCACCCAACACCGTGAACAACTTCGTCGCCCTGGCCCGCAACCACTTCTACGACGGCCTCACCTTCCACCGGGTGGAGCCCAACTTCGTCATCCAGGGTGGCGACCCCAAGCACGACGGCACCGGCGGCCCCGGCTACTCCTTCGCCGACGAGCCGGTGCACAACCTGTACGTCGACGGCGCGGTGGCGATGGCGAACGCGAACTCGGGCCCCAACACCAACGGGTCGCAGTTCTTCATCTGCACCGGCACCCAGTGCTCGACGCTGCAGCCCCAGTACAACCTGTTCGGCAAGGTGCAGAGCGGGCTGGACATCGCCAAGCTGACCCAGAAGGGCGATGTCATGGCCATCAGCGTCGCCGAGCAGAAGTAGGTGGGCGGGCCGCGCTCGGCGGAGGTCATGCGCCGGGCGCGGGCGCTGATGCCGGGCGGGGTGAGCAGCCCGGTGCGCGCCTTCGCGGCGGTCGGCGGCGAGCCGCCGGTGTTCGCCTCGGGGAGCGGCTGCCGGCTGGTCGACGAGGACGGCCGCGAGTACGTCGACTTCGTGCTCGCCTACGGCCCGCTCATCCTCGGCCACGACCACCCCGCGATCCGCGAGGCGATCGCCGGGCGGCTGCCGCTGGGCACCGCCTACGGCGGCCCCACCGCCCTCGAGGTCGAGCTCGCCGCGCGGGTGGTCGAGGCGGTGCCCTCGATCGAGATGGTCCGCTTCGTCAACTCCGGCACCGAGGCCACGATGTCGGCGCTGCGCCTCGCCCGGGCGGCCACCGGCCGCGACCGGGTGGTGAAGTGCGCCGGCGCCTATCACGGGCACGCCGACCTCCTCCTCGTCGAGGCGGGGTCGGGGGTGGCCACGCTCGGGATCCCGGGTTCACCGGGGGTGCCCGAGGCGGCGGTGCGCGACACCCTCACCGTGCCCTTCAACGACGCCGCCGCGGTCGAGGCGCTCTTCGAGGTCGAGGGTGAGCGCATCGCGGCGGTGATCGTCGAGCCGGTGGCGGGGAACATGGGGTGCGTGCCGCCGCGGCCGGGGTACCTGGAGGCGCTGCGCACGATCACCGAGCGTCACGGCGCCCTGCTCGTGTTCGACGAGGTGATGACCGGCTTCCGGGTCGCCTACGGAGGTGCCCAGAGCCTCTACGGGGTGACCCCCGACCTCACCTGCCTCGGCAAGGTGATCGGCGGCGGCCTGCCGGTCGGCGCCTACGGCGGTGCCGCCGGGCTGATGTCCCGGGTGGCCCCGGCCGGCCCCGTCTACCAGGCGGGCACGCTCAGCGGGAACCCGCTGGCGATGGCGGCGGGCTGCGCCGCCCTCGACAGCCTCCGCGACGGCGCCGCCTACATCCGTCTGGAGGCGCTGGGGGCGCGCCTGGCGAGCGGGTTCGCCGCCGCCGCCGAGGAGAGCGGCGCCGCCTGCGCGGTCAACCGGGTGGGGAGCATGCTCACCCCCTTCCTCGGCCTCGCCGAGGTGACCGACTACGCCACCGCCCGCGCTGCCGACCCCGCCCGCTTCCGCCGCCTCCACGCCGCCTGGCTGGACGCGGGGGTGTTCTGGCCGCCCTCCCAGTTCGAGGCCGGGTTCCTCAGCACCGCCCACGGCGAGGCCGAGGTCGATCGCGCCGTCGAGGTGTTCGCCGCCGCCCTCGCCACCGACCCGTCCGGTGCCCGCTAAGCTCGGCATGAGGCCCAGCCGGGTCTCCGATCGCTCTCAGGGGACGCCGGATGGCCCGGTGGTAGACTTCGACCGATCCCGAAACTCGACTCGCGACGCGGTTGGTCGCGAGTTGCGGAGGCCCTCCAATGCCGTTCGTCAGTCCGGGCCACATCTGGCTGATCCTGCTGCTGCTCATCGTGGTCCTGATCATCTGGGGCCCGGGCAAGCTGCCCGACGTGGGCGCGGGGATGGGGCGCGCCATCCGCGAGTTCAAGAAGGCCACCAACGAGGTGAAGGACTCCGTGGCGAACGCCACGACCACCCACAGCGAGCCGGTCCCCCCTGCCGCCCCCACCCCCGCGCCCAAGCCCGACGTCCCCACCGCACCGGCGTCCGGGGTCCCCGAGGAGCCCAGCACCCGGGTCTGAGCGGGCCGGTCGCCGGCGCATCGCCGGC
>DASXNK010000137.1 GCA_036495095.1 Candidatus Dormiibacterota bacterium
CGGCGCGCTCGGCTCGCTGATCGTGGTGGTGTCGCACGCCTGGGTGACGTCGGTGCTGACCTGCCACGTGCTCGGTCTGCCCATCCGCGACTACTACCGCCTCGCCAGCCCCAACTGCGCGGTGACGCTGGTGCAGGTCGACGCCACCGGCAGGGGGATGCTCCACTGCCTCAACAGCCAGGTACCGCTCACCGAGCTGGCCCGCGCCGGGCTTCCCCGCGCCCGGCCGCAGGAGGACGCCGCCCATGCCCGCTCCTGAGACGACCACCGTCGACACCTGCCGGATCGACCACCGGCTGCTCGAGGCCGCGGTGGCGCGACTGTTCGAGGTCGCCGGGGTGGAGCGCACCCAGGCGGAGGGGATCGCCGAGATCCTGGTGCTCTCCGACCTCCGCGGGCTGGACAGCCACGGGGTGCGCTTCGCCGCGCGCTACCTGCGGGGCCTCCGCCGCGGCCTGCTCGACCCGCGCCCGCGGATGGAGCTGGTGCGCCGCCGCGGCGCCGTCGCGGTGCTCGACGCCGGCAACGGGCTGGGATTCGTGTCGGCACGGTCGGCGATGGGCACCGCGATGGAGCTGGCGGCGGAGCACGGGATCGGCGCGGTGGCGGTGCGCAACTCCAACCACTTCGGGATGGCCGCGTTCTATGCGATGCAGGCTCTGGCGGCGGGGATGATCGGCCATGCCACCACCGACGGCCCGCCGCACACGGTGATCTGGGGCGGGCGCGAGCCGATGGTCAGCAACGACCCGATCGCCTGGGCCTTCCCCACCCGCACCTCGCCGCCGATCGTCGTCGACACCGCTCTGACCGGGGTGAAGGAGAAGATCCGGATCGCCGCCGAGCGCGGCGAGCCGATCCCGGTGGGCTGGGGCATCGGCCCGGACGGCGCCGAGACCACCGACGCGCGGCTGGCCCTGCAGGGCGCGCTGCTGCCGATCGGCGGCCCCAAGGGATCGTCGCTGATCGTCGCCAACGAGCTCCTCTGCGGCGCGCTGGCGGGGGCGCGCTTCTCCTTCGAGGTCTCGAAGGCCCTGGTGATGGGCGCCGACCACCACGACGAGTGGCGCTGCGGCCACTTCCTCGCCGCCATCGACGTCGAGGCATTCACCGAGCGCGACACCTTCCTCGACCGCGTCGAGGAGTTCGCCGCCACCATGCGTGCGGCCGCCCCGGCACGGGGCGTCGAGCGCGTCCACCTCCCCGGCGAGCAGGCCTGGCTGGCGGCGGAGGCGGCGCGGCGGGACGGGCTGCGGATCGCCCGGACCACGCTCGAGGAGCTCGAGGGGGTGGCCGCCGAGCTGGGCGAGCCGGTGCCGTTCACCCGCCTGGGCACCTGAGCGAGGCGCCCGGGGTGCTCCGCCACACCGTCCACCGCCTCGGCTCCCTGGAGGTGCTCGACACCGTCGCGGTGCGCCTCGGCGGCCTGGTGCACCGCGCCCTCGCCGGCGACCGGCTGAAGAACCTCGCCAGCGGCACCTGGCTCGGCCATCCCCTGCACCCGGTGCTCAGTGACCTGCCGATCGGCTGCTGGACCTGTGCCGCGGCGCTCGACGCCGGCGGTGGCGAGTCGGGGCGGCGGGGCGCCGAGCTGCTCGCCGCCGCCGGTGCGGTGACCGCGGTGCCCACCCTGATCAGCGGCTTCGCCGACTGGTCCGACACCAACGACGCCGACCGGCGCATCGGCGTGGTCCACGCCGCCTCCGGGGTGGCGGCGCTGTCGCTCTACGTCACCTCCTTCGCCGCCGGGTTCGCGGGGGGACCGGGGCTGGCCAGGGGGCTGCGGCTGGCCGGCTTCGCGGCGGCGGCGGCGGGCGGCTACCTCGGCGGCCACCTCACCTTCGGCCGCGGCATCGGCGTCGACCACACCCTCTTCGAGGAGGCGCCCACCCACTGGACCCGGGTGGCGCTCGAGACCGAGCTGGCCGAGGGCCGGCCGGTCTGCGCCGCCGCCGACCGCTACGACATCCTCCTCTGCCGCAGCAACGGCACCGTGCACGCCGTCGCCAATCGCTGCACCCACGCCGGCGCGCCGCTCGACGAGGGCACCGTGGTCGACGGAGAGGTCGCCTGCCCCTGGCACGCCAGCCGCTTCCGCCTCGCCGACGGCGCGGTGACCCGGGGCCCGGCGACCGCGCCGCAGCCCGCCTTCGACACCCGCATCCGGGACGGGAACGTCGAGGTGCGGCTCCGCGGCGGCTCCTAGGCGGCGGAGCGCCCGGACGTGGGCGCGGCGGTCGGCATCCCGATGACGTTGGGCGGCCGCCGCACCTCCGCCTGATGCCGGCTGGCGCCGTCTCGCACCTCGAGCCCGTCCTGCCAGTCGAGGAGTCGGGTGTGGAGGTCGACCGGAGTCCGGGCCGACCGGACCGCGGCCGGGGCCGTGGAGCCCGACACCTCCTCCAGGCGCTCGACCAGGGTTGCGAGGGTGGCCGCCCGGTCGGGCATGCGCTCTCCGGTCATCGCCTCCTCGAGCCTGGTCAGCACCAGGCCGAAGGTGGCGACATACGCTCGTCCGGTGTCACGAGGTGCCCAGTTCATTGCATCACTCCGAATCATTTCCACATGAAAAGATAACTATCCAGTGATCCCGCCGCATGCCAACCAACTTCCATGAAGTTCTGTCAATCCTGGCCAAGATCCAGCGCGCAGACCCGCGCGAGCCCGGCGGGGCGAGGGGTGGCGAGCCGGCGGGATCGCCGGTGCGCCGAGCAGGTAGCCCTGGCCGAGCGGAACCCCGAGGTCGACCATGCGCGAGACGTCCTCGGACGTCTCCAGGCCCGCGGCGATGAGGAGGGTGCCGGTCTCGTCGACGAACGTGGTCAGGGCGCGGATCACCGCCCGCGCGCCCCGCCGGTCGGCGTGCCGGGTCAGCAGGGCCGACACCTTGACGAAGTCGGGGACGGTCGAGGCGAGGAGCTCGAGGGTCGAGTGCCCCTGTCCCGCGCGGTCGAGTGCGAAGCGGAAGCCCTCGCGCCGGTACTCGCCGAGCACGTCGGCGAGGCGGCCGGTGTCACGTGGCGCCTCGCGCTCGGTGATCTCGAGAACGACCTGCCGCGGCGAGAGTCCGCCCCAGCGGAGCAGCAGCAGCATCTGGTCGGCGTCGTGCTGGGGATCGAGCAGCGCGGAGACGCCGGCCTTGACAAAGACGACGCTGCCCGGCGGCAGGTTGTGCGCGTCGCGCACCGCGACGCGCCGGCACAACCAGTCGAGGTCGCGGGAGAGCCCCAGCCGCTGGGCGGCGGCGAAGAGCTCGACCGCGCCCGCCTCGACGCGCTCGTCGCTGCGGCGTCCGAGGGCCTCGTAGGCGAACACGGACCCACCGGCCAGCCGGACGATCGGCTGGAACGCGGCGCGGACACGCCGCCTCGCGATGATCCCCGGCAGGGTGCGCTCCCAGCTCCTGACCGACGAAGCCGCCGCCGATCCGCGGAAGGCCGCCACCCGGTCCCTGCCTCCCTGCTTGGCGCGGTAGAGCGCCACGTCGGCCGAGGCCCAGACCGCCAGGGGGTCCGCCTCCTGCGCGCCCGACGCGCACCCCAGGCTGATCCGGGCGTCCCCGTGCGGCACCACCGCTCCGTGGATGGCGTGCCGCAGCCGCTCCGCGACCCGCACCGCCTCCTCCTCGGTCCTGCCCGGGAGCAGCGCGGCGAACTCGTCGCCTCCGGTGCGCGCGACGACGTCCTGGTCGCGCAGCGCCAGGCGCAGGGTGCGGGCGACGCTGCGCAGGTGCGCGTCCCCGGCGTCGTGACCGTGGTCGTCGTTGACCGCCTTCAGGCCGTCGACGTCGATGGCCAGCACCGCGAAGCCCTGGGTCTTGGGGAGGACGAGCAGCCGCTCGAACTCGCGACGGTTCACCAGGCCGGTCAGCCAGTCGGTGATGGCGATGTCCGTGAGCTCCGCCATCCTCGTCTTGAGCGCCCGCTCGGTCTGCCTGCGCCCGGTCACATCGCGGATCGCCGCGACCACGAGTACGCCCGCGTCGGTGGTGAGCAGCCCGAGGTTCACGTCGACGGCGAAGTCGAGGCCGTCCTTCCGGCGCCCGACCCGCTCCAGGTCGACGCCCGAGGCCCGGTGGTGCCGGTGCGCCCTCGGCAGCCCGGCGGGGACGAGCAGCTCGACCGGCTGTCCCTCGAGCTCGGTCCGGTCGTAGCCGAAGAGCCTCTCCAGCTGAGCGTTCACCATGTCCACGCGACCGTCGGAGTCGAAGGCGAGCATCGCGTCGGGAGCGACCTCGAGCAGGTCGCGGATCAACTCCCGGCCGCTGCGGAGCCGCCACGCCTGGGTCGCGGCGAGGGCGGCGGTGCGGAGGACGACGGTGTCGGCGCTCCCGCTCAGCGCGCCGAGAAGAGCGGCGAGGTCGACCGCTCTCGACACCCGCCGCGCGACCTCCTCGAACGCGAGCAGTGCGCGCTGGTGAGCCACGTCGGACGCCGGCATGTCCCTGATCACGGATTCATCGTGTCCTGAACCGGCGGTGGGTACCACCAAGGGCTGTGAAGAACCGTCATGGAACGAAGGCCTCGAGCCTCGCGCCGGTGCCGTCCAGGTAGCTGTCCGACCAGAGGTACACGCGTCCGTCCACCGGGATCGGGCTGCCCTGGTAGGCGTAGCCGGAGGAGAGCGTGCTCACCCGCCCGAGCAGGGCACCGGTGTCGCTGCTGAACATGTCGAGGCTGAACTCCGCATCCACGTAGACGACCCCGTTGGCCACGGTCGGAGGATCCTGGACGAACTCGTTGGCCGACCAGACCCTCCTGCCGGTGGCGGCATCGAAGGCGGCGAGCCCGGCGTAGGTCCCCGCGGCGCCGGCGATCACCAGCCCGTTGGCCACCGCCGGCGCGGTGATCACGGGTCCGAGGTGCGTGCTCTGCCAGACCACCGAGCCGGTCGCCGCGGAGAGCGCGTAGAGGTTGCAGCCGCTCACGTAGAGGAGCGATCCCGAGACCGTGACCGCGGACTCGCCGCAGCTGTCGAGGTACCGTGCCCAGACCACGGCGCCGGTGGCGGCGGCCAGCCGGTAGACATAGCCGTTGCTCGAGCCGACGAGGAGCGCGCTGCCGTCGATGGTCACCGCGGGGGTGGCCATGGACGCACCGAGGACGGGACTGTGCGGCCGGACCGCCCAGCGCACCCGTCCCGACGACGCGTCGACCGCGACCACCTCACCGCTCCCCCCGCCCGCGTACACCGACCGGCCGGCCGCCGCCAGCGCGGTCGGGAACAGGTCGCCGGGGCTGGGACAGGCGATGGTGGCGCCGCTGCCGCTCCTCATCCCGACGATGGCGGGGTCGTCGAGCCCGACCCAGATGCCGCCCATCGCAAAGGCCGGGGCGGACGTCTGCTGGCCCTGATTGCAGGCGTTCACGGTCCAGCGCACCGTCCCGGTGACGGTGTCGATCGCCTGTGCGTCCCCGGCGGACGAGCTCGACAGGTAGGCGGTGCCAGCGACGATCACCGGACCCGATCCGGTCACGACCGGAGTGACCATGGCGCGCTTCAGGTGCCCGACGTTGGACCGGCTCAGCGTGGTCTCGACGTTGTTGAACCGGGTGTGCTGCGCGTCGAATCCGTCCTGCCGCCAGTCGCCGGCCGGCGCACTGGTCGCGCCGACGAGAACGAGTGCCAGGGTCCCGATCACGGCGGGGGCGGCGAGTCGGGGTGTGCGCATGGTGCAGCCTCGGAGAGTCACGGCGTCGGCACCGGTGTCGGCACCGGCGTCGGCGTCGGCGTCGGCGTCGGCGTGGGCGTCGGTGTCGGTGTGGGAGTGGGTGTCGGCGTCGGTGTCGCTGTGGGCGTCGGTGTGGCTGTCGGCGTCGGTGTGGGTGTCGGCGTCGGTGTTGCTGTGGGCGTCGGTGTGGGGGTCGCCGTCGGCGTCGGTGATGCCGTCGGCGTCGGTGATGCCGTCGGCATCGGTGTCGGCACCGGCGTCGGCACCAGCGTCGGCGCGGGTGGGATGGGCGGAAGCAGGAAGAGGTCGGACAGGGATGGCACCTGCACCGTGGAGCCGCCGGACACCTGGGCATGGAGGTCCGGCACGGCCGGGAGCGAGGACCCGGAGGTGGGCGGGAGGCTCGGCGCCGGCGGCAGCGGGACCACATCGGGGTCGGTCTGCACGCCGTCCGCCGGCGAGGGGGTCGGGGATCCCACGCCCCGGGTGGACCCCTGCGCCACCGCGCCGACCGCACTCACGCGCGGCGACAGCGCTTTGGCCACGATCGCCGAGACCCCCAACGTGCCCAGCAGCAGGACGCCAGCGCCGGCCACACGCCTGCGCGTCGTCGCCGGCCGCCGGGTGGCGGCGACGATCAGAGACGCCGCGCGCGGTGCACGCGATTCCCTCTCCCTGCGCGTGACGGCGCGCCGCCGCCTGTGCAGCTCCAGCGGCACGAACATCGCCACCGCCAGCACCAGGCCGACAAAGATCTCCATGGCTGAAGAATCGTAGTCACCTCAATCATCTGCACATGACCCTGTTGTCGTAGGCGGACTGCGAGGAATGAGGGAGATGAAGCCGTCTTTACAACTCTTCCTATGCGCGCCCTCAGCGGGGCCCTACGTTTGACAAACACGTGACCACCCGCTCGTCGGCTCATCACCCGTCGACGAGCCAAGTGGAGGTTCCCTCTCGAACACCACCACCGACTGAACCGCCGGCCCACGTCGGCCGGCCCTCGAACGTGAACACGTCTGCAATGCACTCTTTCGGGAGAACCCATTCCATGAGAATCGGACAGCGCGGTGCGAATCTGCTTCGCAACGCCGGCATCAGCACCACCATCGCGGGAGTCGCTCTGATGTCCCTGGGGACGCTGGGTGCCAGCGCCACCTCCCTCACATCCGACGCCCCCTTCATTCTGACCAGCACGCCGTCGGTGATCCGGGACGCGAGCGTGTCCCTGAAGGACACCATCGTGCTCACCAGGAACGTCGGTGACACGACGTCCGAGACCACGACGACCACCACCACCAGCACCGGCGTGGGCAAGCCGGTGGTCACGCTCTCCACCGGTGACTGCGACATCGCGAAGGACACCGACGAGGACGCGCAGAAGGACGTCGAGGACGCCGCCAAGGAGGACGTCGTCGTCGAGGGGACGGTCGGCTCCGTCGTCGCCCACGTCGAGGGCTCCGGCATCTGGACCGCGACCACCGAGGCCGTCGCGGTGACGCTCGGTGCGGGCGACACGGACTTCCACTTCTCGGTCGCCTGGAACGGCCTCACCGGCTGCGAGGACGTGACCGTGGCCAAGGTCGTGCCGACCCCGACCCCGACCCCGACCCCGACCGCAACCCCCACCCCGACAGCGACCCCGACGCCCACCACCACCACCACCGCCGCCACCAGTGCCGTCGCTGCGGTCAGCGCGGTGACCACCCCCTCCACCGGCGCCGAGGTTCCCACCGCAGCGGGTGCGCTCCTCATGATGTCCGGGCTGGGCATGCTGATCGGCGGCGTTCGCCGTCGCCGCAACCGCTCGTAGCCTCAACTCACAGCGCGGGGGCGGCCGGGCATTGCCGGCCGCCCTCTCGGCCTCAGCGCCAGGGTGACAGCACGGTGGACACGTCGAATCATCCTCGGTGGTACGGGGGACGCCACGCCCAGGTGGTCTCCACGCTGGCCGGCGGCGGGCTGCTCCTCGCCGGCATCCTGGTGATCGCAATCCCCCTGGTCGGCGTGTTCGGGCGCGGACAGGCGGACAACAGCGCGCTGGCGCTGTGGAACCGCGGCGGCTCGACGGCGCTGACGGGCACGGCGCCCGAGACCGGCTCCGCCGCCGGCTGTGGCTCCTCCTCCGGACCGACCGGCGCCTACGCGATGCTCAGCTTCCCCAGCCTCGCACGGTACGGGTATGCGGGCGTCGCCGGGGACGGTGGGTGGGACATGCTGCTGCAGCGCTCGATGGTCCACTA
>DASXNK010000138.1 GCA_036495095.1 Candidatus Dormiibacterota bacterium
GGGTCGACCGTGCTGGTGACGCCGATCTCCTCGCCGATGATCTGCTGGGTGCGCACCGCGATCCGCTGGGCCTTCTGGGTGGGGATGGAGAGGGCCTCGTCGTAGCAGGAGAGCGCCAGCGACTGGACCCCGCCGAGCACCGCCGCCAGGGCCTGGATGGCGGCCCGGACGATGTTGTTCTCGGGCTGCTGGGCGGTGAGCGTCGAGCCGCCCGTTTGGGTGTGGGTGCGCAGCATCTGCGACTGCGGCCGCCGCGCCCCGAAGCGGTCGCGCATCAGCTCCGCCCAGAGGCGGCGCAGGGCGCGGTACTTGGCGATCTCTTCGAAGAAGTCGGTGTGGGTGTTGAAGATCCAGGAGAGCCGCGGGGCGAAGTCGTCCACGGCAACGCCCCGGTCGATCGCCGCCTGCACGTAGGCGCAGGCGTTGGCGACGGCGAAGGCCATCTCCTGGGGGGCGGTGCTCCCCGCCTCGCGGATGTGGTAGCCGCTCAGCGAGATCGGGTTGAACCGCACCGCGGTCCGCGAGCAGTAGGCGATCAGGTCGGCGGCGAGCCGCAGCGAGGGCCGGGGCGGGTAGATGTAGGTGCCGCGGGCGACGTACTCCTTGAGCACGTCGTTCTGGGCGGTGCCCATCACCCCCTCGGGGGCGACCCCCTGCTTCTCCGCGGCGACCACGTACATCGCCACCAGCACCGCCGCCGGGGCGTTGATCGTCATCGAGGTGCTGACCCGGTCGAGGGGGATGCCCTCGAAGAGCGCCTCGATGTCGGCCAGCGAGTCGATCGCCACCCCCACCTGGCCGACCTCGCCCGCGCTGAGCGGGTCGTCGCTGTCGAGGCCCATCTGGGTGGGCAGGTCGAAGGCGACGCTCAGCCCCGGCTGGCCGTTGGCGAGCAGGAAGCGGAAGCGGGCGTTGGCGTCCGCCGCGGTGCCGTAGCCGGCGTACTGGCGGATGCTCCAGAGCCGGCCGCGGTACATCGTCGGCTGGATGCCCCGGGTGAACGGATACTCACCGGGGAACCCCTGGTCGTCGACCGGGTCGTCCCCCTCGAGGTGAACCGGGGTGTACAGCGTGTCCACGGGGATGCCGCTGCCGGTCTCGAAGCGCTCGAGCCGCTCGCCGTAGGCCAGGCCCTTCGCCAGCGGGCCCTGCTGCCAGCGCTGCAGCTCGGCGCGGTAGCGCGCCGCGGCGAGATCCGCGGGCTCGTCGGTGGGGCGATCCTGGGCGAGCATGGTCGCCTGAGCATAGCGCTGTTCTCCAGGGGCGGCGCCTGATCGTCCCGGCGCGAGCCCCCCCTTCCGGATCGAGGCACGTGCATCGAGAACCTCGCAGGAGCGATAATTGGTCCATGTTCGACCAGTTCCGGCGGCCGCTCCGGGACCTGCGGGTGTCGGTGACCGACCGCTGCAATTTCCGCTGCACCTACTGCATGCCGAAGGAGGTGTACGGGCGCGACTTCCGCTTCCTTCCCCGGCCCGAGCTGCTCAGCTTCGAGGAGATCACCCGGCTGGTGCGGGTGTTCGTGGGGAACGGGGTGCGCAAGGTGCGCCTCACCGGGGGCGAGCCCCTGCTGCGCCGCGGCCTGCCCGACCTGGTCGGCCAGATCGTCGCCGTCGAGGGGCTGGAGGACCTCGCCCTCACCACCAACGGGGTGCTGCTCGCCCGCCACGCGGGGGCGCTCCGGGACGCCGGGCTGCAACGGGTCACGGTCAGCCTCGACTCCGTCGACGACGCCGTCTTCCGGCGGATGAACGATATGGACGTGCCCCTGGCCCGGGTGGTGGAGGGCATCGACGCGGCCATCGCGGCCGGCCTGGCGCCGGTGAAGCTGAACGCGGTGGTCCGGCGGGGGGTCAACGACGCCGGGGTGCTCGACCTGGCCCGGTTCGCCCGGGATCGGGGCTGCGTGCTCCGGTTCATCGAGTTCATGGACGTGGGCACAACCAACGGGTGGCGGCTGGAGGAGGTCGTCCCCGCCGCCGAGCTGGTGGCCCGGATCGACGCCGAGATGCCGCTCGAGCCCGCCGCCCCCAGTTACCGGGGTGAGGTGGCGGGCCGCTACCGCTACCGCGACGGCGGCGGCGAGGTGGGGATGATCACCTCGGTCACCCAGCCCTTCTGCGCCGACTGCACCCGGGCGCGGCTCAGCGCCGACGGCCGCCTCTACACCTGCCTCTTCGCGAGCGGGGGCAGCGACCTCCGCGGCCCGCTCCGCGCCGGCGCCTCCGACGCCGACCTCCACGACCTCGTGGCGGGGGTCTGGAGGGGACGGCGCGATCGCTACTCCGAGGCCCGCTCCGAGCTCACCGCGGGGCTGCGCCGCATCGAGATGTCGTACATCGGCGGCTGACCGCGAACGGCCAGCGGGTAGAGTCGCCGCCGATGGCCTCCCGGGTGAACGACCGCCTCGTCGCCGACATGGCCGCACGGCTGCGCGACGGCAGCCTGCGCTTCGGCCCCCGCCACCTCTACTACGCGGTGTGCGCGGTGCTCGAGCGCCCCGGGGGCACCGCCGGGTCGGGGCAGATCGCGCTCGGGGTCCTGCTGATGGCGCTCACCCTGGTGATCGGCATCCTCGCCGCCTCCTTCTTCATCTGGCCGCTGATCCCGGTCGGCATGGCGGTCACCGGCTTCGGGGTCCGCGCCCGCCGCAGGGCCCGCTCCCAGCCGACCACCCGGCCGCTGGCGCTCGGCTACGACGAGTTCGTCAGCGGGGTGGTCGAGCCGCGCCGGGGCACGCCGCTGCTCGAGGGCATGGTCGAGCCGGCCGCCGGCGCCGCCCCCGTGGCGACCACCGGAGGGGGTGTGCTGGTGGTCTGTGACCGCCCCGAGACCGCCGCGGTGCTCGCCGCCAACCGCGCCGCGGCCGGCCTGGTCGCCGAGGTGGTCGCCGAGGACGCCGCCGCCGGGGCGCTGGCCGGCCGCCGGGTGCTCACCGTCCACGACGCCGATCCGCGCGGCTGCGCGCTGCCGCTGCGGGTGCGCGCCGCGGGCGCCGCCGGGGTCCTCGACCTGGGGCTGCGGCCCGCCCACATCACCGGCCGCCGCATCCCCGTGATCGAGGGCGCCCCGGCGCTGATCGGCGCCGACCTCGCCGCCCTGCTCGCCGCCGAGGAGATCGTGTGGCTGGCCGACGGCCGCCGCGTCGAGCTCGCCGTGCTGCCCCCCCGGGAGCTGGTCCAGGCGGTCGCCGCCGCCCTCGCCGAGGACGCGCCCGCGCTCGAGCTCGCCGGGGTGGAGGGGATCCGGCTCAGCCGGGTCTCGCCGCTG
>DASXNK010000139.1 GCA_036495095.1 Candidatus Dormiibacterota bacterium
CGCAGCGGCGCCGCCGCCGCGCTGATCGCCGCCGACCGGGTGCGCGCCCGCGGCACCGACGTGCTGGTGGCCGCCGCCGACCGCCGCGACGCCGAGCCCGGGAGCGACCTCGAGCCGCTGCTCGGCGACGCCGGCGCCGCCGCCCGGCTGGGACCGTCCGCGGATGGCGACCTCGCCGATCTGCTCGGCACCGCCTCGGTGGCCGGCGACCTCCCCGACGCCTGGCGCCCGGCGGGGGAGGAGGACGTCCGCCGCGCCGACGCCGCCTTCGCGCCCCGCCTCACCCTCGGCCCGGGGGTGCGCGCCGCCCTGGTGCGCGCCTGCGCGGAGGCGGGGGTGGAGCCGGGGGCGATCGCCGCCCTCGCCGCCGGCGGCGCCGAGCAGCGGCTGCTCGCCCAGGCGGCCGAGGCCGCCGGGGTGCCGCCGGGCGCGCTCGGCGGGTCGGCGCGCGCCCTCGAGGCCGCCGGCGACTCCGGCAGCGCCTCATCCTGGGTCGCGCTCGCCGCCGCCCTCGACGGCGCCGCCCCCGGCGACCTGATCGCCCAGGTGGCCTCGGCCGGTGGCGGTGCCGACGTGCTCGTCTGGCGCGTTGGCGCCGGCGTCGAGGCCTGGCGCGCCGCCGGCGGCAGCGGGCTCGCCAACCCGCGCGGCGAGGAGATCCCCTCCTACACGCGCTTCCTGCGGCTGCGCGGCCGGATCGGCGCCGAGCCGCTCAGCCCCTACACCTCGGCGGCGCTGCTCTGGCGCGAGGGCGGCGACGAGCTCCGCCTGCGGGGGAGCGAGTGCCCCTCCTGCGGCTGGTTCGCCTACCCCCGCCGGCCCCTCTGCACCGTCTGCGGCGGCCGCGAGCTGGTCGACCGGCGGCTGAGCCGGCGCGGCACCGTGGTGACCTGGACCGAGGACCACGTCTTCCCCAGCCCCGAGCCGCCGACGGTGATGGCGGTCGCCGAGATGGACGGCGGCGGTCGCTTCTTCGGCCAGATGGCGGGGCCCGCCCCCGGCGGGGTCCGCGCCGGGCTGCCGGTGCGGCTGGTGCTCCGCCGCCTCCACGAGGGCGGCGGGATCGTCCACTACTTCTGGAAGCTGCTGCCCACGCAGGACCCGGGGTGAGCGGGAGGCTGGCGCGTGAGGTGGCGGTGGTCGGGGTCGGCGAGACCCGCTTCGGCGAGCTCTTCGACCGCGGCTATCACCAGCTTGTATGTGAGGCGGGGCTCGCCGCCCTCGACGACGCCGGGATCGGCCGCGAGCAGGTCGAGGCCGCCTGGCTGGGCACCGCCACCCCGGGGGTGAGCGCGCTCGCGGGCGACGCCGGCACCGACCTCAGCGAGCCGCTCGGGCTGCGCGGCATCCCCGCCACCCGGGTGGCCAACTACTGCACCACCGGGATGGAGGCGGTGCGCGCCGGCGCGCTCGCGATCGCGTCGGGGATGTACGACACCGCGCTGGTGGTGGGCGCCGAGAAGATGCGTGACGTCCCCGCCCGGGGCTCGCTGCTCGCCCGGCACATCCTCGAGACCCACCCGCTGCTCGCCAAGGGGCGCACCGCCCCGGGCCAGTTCGCGCTGCTGGCGACGCGCTACCTCGCGGAGCACGGCTACGACCGTGAGGTGCTCGCCGCCGTCGCGCTCAAGAATCACCACAACGGGGCGCGCAACCCGCGCGCCCACTTCCGGAAGCCGATCACCGAGGAGCAGTGGGCGCGGGCGCCGATGGTGGCCTCGCCGCTCGGCCTCTACGACTGCTGCCCCACCACCGACGGCGCCGCCGCCGCGGTGCTGATGTCGCGCGAGGGCGCGGAGCGGCTGGGCCGTCCCTATGCGCTGCTCACCGGGATGGGGCTGGCCACGCACGGCGGCTACTTCACCACCCAGTTCGACCCCGACTCCGACTTCCTCGGCTTCCCCGCCACCCGCGCCGCCGCCGCCCAGGCGTACGCCCAGGCAGGGATCGAGCAGCCGGCCCGCGACCTCGACGTCGCCGAGTGCCACGACTGCTTCACGATCACCGAGCTGGTCAACTACGAGGACCTCGGGCTCTGCGGTCGCGGCCAGGGTGGCCGGATGGCGGCCGAGGGGCGCACCCGCATCGGCGGTGACATCCCCGTCAACACCAGCGGCGGGCTGAAGGCCTGCGGCCACCCGATCGGCGCCACCGGGGTGCGGATGGTCGCGGACATCGTCGACCAGCTGCTCGGTCGCGCCGGCGAGCGCCAGGTCGAGGGGGCGCGCCGCGGCCTCTGCCACACCCTCGGCGGCCCCGGCATCGTCAGCTGCGTCATGGTCCTGGAGGCGGCGTGATGAGGCCGACCATGCGTGCCTGGCGGGCCCACGAGCTCGGCGAGGCCGCCGACGTCCTCCACCTCGACGAGGTCGAGGTCCCGAAGCCCGGCCCCGGCGAGGTGCTGATCGAGGTCGAGGCCGCCGGGCTCAACTTCCCCGACGTGCTCCTGCTGCGCGGCCAGTACCAGGAGCGGCCGCCGCTGCCCTTCACCCCCGGGCTCGAGGTCGCCGGCCGGGTGGTGGCGACCGGCGCCGGGTCGCGGCTCACCGCCGGCCAGCGGGTGGTGGCGGTCGCCAGCCCTCCCCGCGGCGGCCTCGCCGAGCAGGTCTGCGTCGCCGCCGCCGACGTGCTGCCACTCCCCGACGGCATGTCCTCGCTCACCGCGGCGGCGATGCTGATCACCTACCAGACCGGCTACCTCGCCCTCCACCGCCGCGCCCAGCTGCGCCCCGGCGAGAACCTGCTCGTCCACGGCGGCGCCGGCGGGGTGGGCTCGGCGGCGATCCAGCTGGGCTGCGCCGCCGGGGCGCGGGTGATCGCCACCGCGACCGGCGCCGAGCGCGCCGAGGCCTGCCGCCGGCTCGGCGCCGACGTCACCGTCGACAACACCGCCGCCGACTTCGTCGAGGTGGTGAAGGAGGTGACCCGGGGCCGCGGCGCCGACGTCGTCTACGACCCGGTGGGCGGCGACGTCTTCGACCGCTCCCGCCGCTGCGTCGCCTTCGAGGGGCGGATCCTGGTGATCGGCTTCACCGGCGGGCGCATCCCCGAGGTCCCCGCCGGCCACGTCCTGGTCAAGAACTACGCGGTGGTCGGGGTCCACTGGGGCCTCTACCGGCGGCTGCTCCCCCACGTCGTCCCCGACATCCACGAGCACCTCGTCGACCTCCACCGCGAGGGGCTCATCGATCCCCTGATCGGTGCCGAGCTCAGCTTCGAGGAGGCCCCCCTGGGGATCACGATGCTCGCCGAGCGGCGGGCGCTGGGGAAGATCGTCGTCGTCCGCTGAGTCGGGCGAACCCCACACTCCCCACGAAGCTCCCGACGGCGACGAGGACTGCAGTCGCGACGGGCGCCGTTCGGCAGCCCGCGACAAAGGCGATGATCGCCACGCAGGCCACGTCCGCAACGAACCTTCGCAAAGACCAGAAGCGTCGGCACGGTCCCAGAATTCACGCCGGCGCGCACTGCAAGACTTGTGAACGGCTCTCGTTGAAGTCGCCGTGAGGGATGTGGCCAGAGAGGCCGCAAACCGCACCGTCAGGCCCGGTTGGACTTGCTGGGCCGATGTCGTGCAGCGGACTGGAAGGACTGGGACTGATGAACATCCTGGAGATCGGCAGCCTCAAGATGCTGCTGGCGCCGAAGGTGCAGGCTGCCCTTCTGGCGAGCCTGGCAACCCTGTACGGGGCGTCGGCGGCGGCACCGAGCAGCACCACCGGCACCGCGCTGCTCAGCGGATGCAACGGCGGTGACGGCAGCGCCGGTGGCTCGGCGATGGCCACCGGCGGCAGCGGCAACGGCAACGGTGGCAACGGCGGCAGCGCCACCGGTACCGGGGGCTCGAGCGTTGGTGGCAGCGGTGGCAGCAACGTGTCCACCGCTGGCAGCGGCGGCAGCGGCGGCGGCGGCAACGGCACCTCGGTCGCGGTCGCGGGCAACGGCGGCAACGGTGGCAACGGCGGTGACGGCTGCAACGGCAGCGTGCTCGTGCTCAACTACGCGAGCAGCAGGACGACGGTGCTGAGCGCCACCGGCGGCTCGGGCTGCAACGGCGGCGCCGGCGGCGCCGGCGGCGCCGCGCTGTCCACCGGGGGCAGCGTCAACGGCAATGCCGGCGACGGAGGGGCGGCCACCGGCACCGGCGGCTCCAGCACCGGCCCCGGCTCCGGCACCGGCGGCGCCAACACCTCGACCGGCGGAGGCGGCGGCGCCGGAGGCGGCGGCAACTCCACCGCCGCCGCGGTCGCGGGCGCCGGCGGCAACGCCGGCAACGGCGGCGGCGGATGCAACGGCCCGCTGGTGATCGCCACCCACGCCAAGAACTACAAGGGCAGTCCGACCGCCAACGGCGGCATCGGCTGCAACGGCGGCAGCGGCGGCGCCGGCGGCACCGCGGTGGCCACCGGCGGCGACGTCAACGGCAACGCCGGCAGCGGCGGCGCCGCCACCGGCAGCGGCGGCGGCGCCACCGGTGGCAGCGGCGGCGGCACCACGTCGAGCGCGGGCGGCGGCGGCAACGGCGGCGCTGGCAACGGGACCGCCGGGGCGCTCGCGGGCGGTGCCGGCAGCGGCGGCGGCGGCGGCTCCGGCTGCAACGGGGGCGTGCTCATCATCAGCGGCAGCGGTCCCAAGGGCGGGAAGGTCGTCCAGGGGAGCAGGGGCAGCGGCTGCGCCGGCGGCGGTGGTGGCGCCGGCGGCGTGTCCGTCACCGGCTCGAGCGTGAGCTCGTCCGCCTCGGGGTTCACCGGCAATGCCGGCTCCGGATGCGCCGCGGGCATCGTCGTGTACGCCGGCAACCCGCCCAGCCACAGCGCCATCAAGAAGGCTCAGCAGAAGGCGAACAAGAAGCACCACTGAGCCCGGCGCGCTGGGCGGATCGACACATTGCCAGTCCAAGTCCTGGGCCCCGCCGGAGACGGCGGGGCCCTAGGGCGGGGCGCTCACGGAGGAACGCCATTCGGCCCAACCGTTGGGCACTCGCGCGGCAACGCGCACAACTGGGGAAGCAGAACCGAGCCCACAGCGGCTCACCATCAACAGAAGGGGAACAGTCAGGTGAACGGAACTCGGCTTCGGATCACTCGCTACGTCGCGACCATCGGCGTCGCGGGTGCGATCGTGATCGGCGGAATCGGCAGCGGTGTCACCGCCTCTGCGAAGGCAAGCAGCGGCCACAACAAGCAGAAGCAGACCCAGAAGCAGAAGCAGACCAACAAGCAGAAGCAGAAGGTCACCCAGGGCAGCCCGGTCGGCGGCAACGGCGGCAACGGCGGCAACGGCGGCAACTCCGCGGCCACCGGCGGCAGCGGCAACAGCAACACCGGCAACGGCGGCAGCGCCGCGGCCACCGCGGGCGCCGGCGGAGCGGGCACCGGCGGCAACTCCAGCGCCACCTTCGCGCAGGGCAACCCGACCGGCGGCGCCGGCGTGGGCGGCGCCGCCAGCGCCAGCACCACCAACGGCAACGCCGGCGGCGGCGCGGGCGGCAATGGCGGCAACTCCAGCGCCGCCACCGTCACCGGCAACGGCGGCGCGGGCACGGGCGGCGCCACCGGCGACGCCAACAGCACCAACGGCGGCAACGCCGCCTCGACCAGCGGCCCGGCCGCGGGTGGGGCCGGCGGCGGTGCCACGGGCGGCGCCTCGGGCGACGCCAACGGCACCTCGGTGACCGGCAACGGCGGTTCCACCGGCAGCGCGGACGCGACCGGCGGGGCCACCGGCTCCTCCACCAGCGGCGCGGCCACCAGCGGAGCGGCCACCGGTGCCAACGGCGGCAACTCGGACACCGGGTCCTGCACCGGCGGCTCCGGCGGGTCCGCCAACGGCGGCGCCGGCTCCGGCAACGGCAACGGCAACGCCAACGGCACCGGCGACAACAACGGCAGCGGCAACGGCCTCGGCGGCGGCAACTCGCCCGGTGCGACCGGCGACGGCAACGGTGTCGGCAACAACGGCGGCGGCGGCACCGGCGGCGCCGGCGCCAGCTGCACCAACAGCGGCGCCGCGGGCGGCGCGGCGGCGGCGAACACCTCGGGTCCGGCGGCCTCGGGCGCTTCCAGCAACTCCGGCGGCACGGCGGCCGGCGGCAGCAACACCGGCGGCGACGCCAACGGCGCGCCGGGGACCGGCGGTCTCACGGCCGGTGGCACCGGCACCGGCGGCGCCGGCGCCGCCGGCACCAGCACCAGCAGCCCCGCGGTGGGCGGCAGCTCCGCGGGCGGCACCAACACCGGCGGCCAGGGCAACGGGGCGGCGGCCAACGGCGCTCCGGCGGCCGGCGGCGACGCCAGCGGCGGCGCGGGCGCGGCGGGCACCAACTTCGGCGCTCCCGCCACGGCCAACGCGGGCCAGGGCAACGGCGCTGCGGGCACCAACAACGGGGCTCCGGCGACCGGCGGCAACTCCAGCGGCAACGGTGGCGCGGGCGGCACCGCCACGGCGACCGGCGCCCCGAGCGGCGACGGTGGCTCGAACGTCGGCAACGCGGTCGCGACCGGCGGCGCCGGCGCCGAGGGCGCCCCGGGCGCTCCGGCGAGCAACAACAACGCGCAGACCTCCAAGCAGACCAACACCCAGACGCAGAAGCAGAAGCAGACCAGCACTGCGAAGACGATCAACAACAGCTAGTCGTCGTGACCCGGGGGGTGGCCACCGTGGCCACCCCTCCGGTGCCCCGACGGAGTCGGGGGGAAAGGGGGCCCCGGGGCGTGACCCGGGGCCCTTCTTCGTGCTCCGGGTTCCCGCGGCCGCCGCAAGACCGGCGACGGTGACTCCGTTGACACACTGGACCGGGGACCCGCCACCCCGGCCGCCCTGCCCACCGGGTGCGGCGCCCGAGCCGGCCTCCGACGGGGGCGGGCGACCTCGGCGGGACGCTGGGGGACGGAGCGCATGCGCCGGATGAATCGACGGTCCGCGGTGGGTCTGCTCGTGCTCGTGGTCCCCGCGACCGCGCTGCTCGGAGCCATGGTGGGCCGTGCCGCTCCCGGCCTCGTCCCCGGCATCGCCGCCGCCGGTCCCGCCTCGACGACGTTCACCCACCCGGGAGGTGGCCAGCGCTTCACCGTCCCCGCCCGAGTGACCAGCGTCCACGTGACCGTGGCCGGGGGATCGGGTGGCCGCGGCGGGGGAGGGGCCGCGGGTGGCCAGGGCGCGGTGGTGACCGCCGACGTCCCGGTGACCGCGGGGACCACCCTGGTCATCGACGTGGGGGGGCCGGGCAGCTCCTCGACGCTCGCCTACAGCGGCGGCGGCGGGGGGGCGTCCTCCGACGTGCGCGCCATCCTCCCCGGCTCTCCGGGGACACAGTCGTCGCGCCTGGTGGTCGCCGGCGGCGGCGGCGGTGGCGGCGGGGCCGGCACGGTCCCGGCCGGTGGCGGCGGCGTGGGCGGGGCCGCGGACACCGGAGGGGCGGGCGCCGCGGCCGACGGCGGTGGCGGTGGGGGCCGTGGCGGCCTCGCCGACGTGGCCGGCTCGGGCGGCAACCCCGGCGGCTTCGGTGGCGGGTACAGCGCCGGTGGCGCCGGTGCCCTCGCCAGGGTGGGCTCCGGCAACGGCGGCGGTGGCGGCGGCGGCTGGTTCGGCGGGGGCGGTGGCGGCGCCGGGCTCCGCGGCGCCGGCGGCGGCGGCGGCGGCGGCGGTGCCAGCTGGGTCACCCCGCTCGCGACCGGGGCGTCGGTGACCCTCGACCCCGCCGGCCGGGCCGCGGTGACCATCTCTCCCGCGCCGGTCACCGGCGTCGGCCTCCCGCCGGTGGTGCATGCCATCGTGATCGGCGCGCTCGCGCTGGTCATCGTCATCTGCCTGGTGCTGCTCGTCCGCGGCCAGGGGAGGAGGACCCCGCCTCCGGGTGGCGCCGGCCGCTCCACCGTGAGCCCGCGTCCGCTGACGGAGACGGTCAGGGTGGCCGCCGCGGATCCGGCGCCCGTCGGGGCAGGCGCCGGCGGCGGTAACGGCAGCGCCGGCCGCCGCGGCCGTGATCACGCGGAGCGGTGATCGCGGGCGGTCGCGGCCCGGGCCCCGATCACAAGAACGCCGGCCCGGCGCCGTTGTGAGACCAGGGAGTGCGCCTCCCACGCCCGCGGGTCAGGCCAAGGAAGGGATTCGATGAGACTGCTGCCGGGAGCCAGGCCGTCCCTGGCGCTGCTCGCAGGCGCGTGCGGGCTGGCGGCGCTGACGGCGACGGGACCTGGTGAGGTCCGCGCCGCAGCGGCGTCGCAGACGGCCACGGGGCACGCCTCGCCGACCCCACGCCCGACCACCGCCTCCACCGCGGCCCCGCTGCACACCCCGGCCGCGACCACCCCGGTGCCTGCCACCCCGGCTCCGGCACCGGCGGCGACCGATGTTCCCAGCCCCGCCCCATCGGCGGCGGCGACGCCCACCCCCGCGGCCTCCGCCCCGCACGCGCACGACATCACCGCGCTGGTGCCGTCGATTCCCCGGTACAGCCTGCCCACCTTCATCGTGGTGCCGGTGGGC
Organism: Candidatus Dormiibacterota bacterium; assembly: GCA_036495095.1. Lineage (NCBI taxonomy): Bacteria > Bacillati > Candidatus Dormiibacterota > Candidatus Dormiibacterota bacterium. The sequence goes on from DASXNK010000139.1 coordinate 8,488, forward strand.
ACGCCCCCGCCGGTGCCCCGGATCGTCTCCCCGGGCGGGGTGATCGCCCCCTACTCGCCGTACCCCACGCCGATGGCGCTGTCGACCTCGACGGCGCAGGCGACGCCAGGACCGCTGTCGCCGCCCACCGCCGTCCCCGCGGCGACGGTGGCCTCGAGCGCCGCGGGCCCCTCCACGGGCGGGCGCGGCGGTGGCGGAGGAGCCGGACCGACAGCGCTCCTCGGCGTGGCCCTGGCGGCCGCCTTCATCACCGTCACCGAGCTCCGCGACCGGCGCCGTCCGGCCTGACCGGGGCGCGGCCGCGGTGGGGCGGAGGGGGCGGGCGTCCCCGCTACCATCCTGACCATGGACTTCGCCTACACCGCCCGGGTCGAGGAGCTGCGCTCCAGGCTCCTCGACTTCATGCAGAGCCACATCCATCCCGCCGAGGCGGTGTTCCGCGAGCAGGTCGAGGCCCAGGGCGACCCCCACGTCAGCCCGCCCGTGATGGGGGAACTGACGGCGGAGGCCCGCCGGCGCGGCCTCTGGAACCTCTTCCTGCCCGACCCGCGATGGGGCGCGGGGCTCACCAACCTCGAGTACGCGCCGCTCGCTGAGATCACCGGGCGCAGCCCCTTCATCGCACCGGAGGCGCTGAACTGCCAGGCGCCGGACACCGGCAACATGGAGATCCTCGCCCAGTTCGGCACCCCCGAGCAGCAGGAGCGCTGGCTGCGTCCGCTGCTCGACGGCGAGATCCGCTCCTGCTTCTCGATGACCGAGCCGGAGGTGGCCAGCAGCGACGCCACCAACATCCGCAGCAGCATCCGGCGCGACGGCGACGAGTACGTCGTCAACGGCCACAAGTGGTGGACCAGCGGCATCGCCGATCCCCGCTGCCGGGTGATCGTCTTCATGGGCAAGACCGACCCGGAGGCCGACCCCCACCAGCAGCAGACCATGGTGCTGGTGCCCGTCGAGACCCCCGGGGTCAGGGTGGTGCGCACCCTGCCGGTGCTCGGCTTCGACGAGGGCCACGGCCACTGCGAGGTCAGGTACGACGACGTGCGCGTGCCCGTGACCAACCGCCTCGGTGACGAGGGCAGCGGCTTCGCCATCGCCCAGGCGCGGCTCGGTCCCGGGCGCATCCACCACTGCATGCGGTCGATCGGCATGGCCGAGCGGGCCTTCGACCTGATGTGCGAGCGGGTGCGTGGCCGGGTCGCCTTCGGCAAGCCG
>DASXNK010000140.1 GCA_036495095.1 Candidatus Dormiibacterota bacterium
GCGTCCTCGCCGACCTCGCCGTCGATGCGCGGGGTCAGGGCGTCGAGCATGATCCGGTTGGCCTCGAGGATGTCGTCGAGCCGGCCGGTGTCCTTCCACCAGCCCTCGATCACCTGAGCGGTGACGCGGCGGCTGCCGTCGGAGATCATCCGCTGGATCGCGTCGGTGATCTCCAGCTCGCCGCGGGCGCTGGGCTCGATGGCGTCGATGGCCTCGAAGATCGACGGGGCGAACATGTAGACGCCCACCAGGGCGAGGTCGGAGGGGGGCACCGCCGGCTTCTCCACCAGCCGCACCACCCGGTCGCCGTCGACCTCGGCCACCCCGAAGCGCTGCGGCTCGGGCACCCGGGCGAGCAGGATCATCACGTCGGGCGCCCCGCTCCGGAAGTCGTCGACGAACCGGGTGATGCCGTCGGCGATGAGGTTGTCGCCCAGGTAGACGACGAAGCGGTCGCCGCCGGTGAACCCGCGGGCGATGCCGATCGCGTGGGCCAGCCCCAGCGGCGCCTCCTGGTCGATGTAGCGGACCGTCACCCCCAGCCGCGAGCCGTCGCCCACCGCCTCGCGGATCTCGTCGCCGGTGTGCCCGACGATGATGCCGATGTCGGTGATGCCGGCATCACGGAGCGCATCGATGGCATAGAAGAGGATGGGGCGGTTGGCGACCGGGAGCAGCTGCTTGGCGCTGGTGTGGGTGATCGGTCGCAGCCGCGTCCCCCGGCCCCCGCTGAGGATCAGCCCCTTCATCGCGGGCGGTCGGTCCGGTCCACGGCGGCACAGGGTAGCATGGGGTCCCCTCTCGAACACCCGTGCGGGCGCGGCTGGCGCGCGACCGCAGGGGAGGGTGGCTGGGATGGGGGCCAGCATGCCTGAAGGCGCCGTCGCCCGGCGCCGGCGACACCCCTCGACCGCCCGGACGGTCGGGGAGGAAACGCCGACTTTATGTCCAAGCGACAGGTTTGACGCGTTCTGACGTCTGAATATGTGGCGGGAACCAGAGGGCGTCCCATCGGCCGTCCGGCACACGCACATATGGGTGAAGGGAAAAGATGTTCAAGCGACTGGCCGTCACCGCCGGCTCGGTTCTGGTGGCGGGAGCGATCCCGGCAGCAATGAGCCTGAGCGGGGCCTCTGCCGCAACCACGCCCCTGGTCGGCTCGCTGCCGACCTCCGCGCTCGCGCCGGTCACCTCGCTGGTGAACTCGGCCGTCGCGTCGTTGTTCCCGGCGAGCCATTCGGCCGCCGCCCCCCACGCCGTGTTCGCGGTTCCGGTGGGCCACGCCCCCGGCAGCCACGCCACCGGCAACGCGGTCAAGCTGAACCCGCTCGACACGTGCATCAGCTGCACCACGGCCAACGCGGGTCCGGGCGCCTCGCAGGGTGACAGCCACGCGCTGCGCCTGCTCGGCAACGACCTCTCCGCCGGCCAGGCCTCGAGCAACGGCGCCAACAGTGGCGCGCTGCTCGCGATCCCGGCCAACCCCCTGCTGGGCCTCGCCCTCGCCGACTGGATGAACCAGGCGCAGGCGAACGGCATCTCCTCGCTGGCGCACGCTCGCTCCGCGCTGGTCGACGCCAGCGTCGGCAACGGCCAGGTGGCCACCCTCGCCGTCCTCGAGGGCCTCAGCAACGCGTCCTACACCGACGCCGCCTCGCACGGCGACGGCGCCACCAACGGCGCCGACCTGACCCTCCTCAACGGTGGGCTGGGCGTGATCCTGCTCCACTCCGAGTCGTCGAGCGACGGCCACCAGCAGGTCTACCTGCTCTCGCTGAACGGCACCAAGGTCCTCTCCAGCGACCAGGGCATCGGGGGCATCCCGATCAGCATCCCCGGCATCCTCGATCTCAACCTGCTCCAGACCGGCGCCGCCGGTGGCCTCGGCTCGGCCGCGATCGGCACCGTCGGCGACCTGCTCGGCATCAGCCCGGTGGCCGGCGTGCTCTCCACCGACTCGGCGGGCTCGGCGGCGGCGGCGGCTCCTGCCGCTCCGGTGACCCCCGCCGCGGCTCACAGCCTTCCCAGCACCGCCTCGACCGGCCACGCGCCCGCGCTGCGCACGCCGATGACCGGCGCCGCCATCGGCATGGCGGGCTTCGCGCTCCTCTTCTCCGGGATCTCGGTGGTGATGGCGTTCGTCAGCCGCCGCACCCGCGCCGTCGTCCAGGCTCTCTAGCCCGGTCCCGGCCGACACGGAACCGCACGGGCGGGGTCACCTCGGTGGCCCCGCCCGTTTCCGTTTTCTCTATGGTCCGGGGGATGAGCAGCTCCGAGGAGGCCGCAGCGGTCGCCCTCGTCGAGTCCTTCCGGGCGGCGCAGAACGCCGGAGACGTGGCCGCCTGCCTCGCCCTCCTCCACCCCGAGGCGGTGTTCGACATCGGCACCGGCCGCTTCGAGGGGGTGCCCCGGATCGCCACCCTGCTCCGACTGCTCGCCCGGCTCCACTACACCACCACCGGCGCGCCCCCGGTCCCCGGCGCCGGCGGCGGGCTGGCCGCGCTCTGGACGGTCCACCACGACGACCTCCGGCGCGGCCGCATCGGCGAGCTGCGGGTCCACGCCGAGATCGGGGTCGCCGGCGGCGCCATCGTCCTGCTCCGCACCCGGCCGACCCCGGACACCCTGGAGCGGCTCCGCGCCGCCAGCGGCAGCGTGGACCCGGACGCCTACTCGGACGCCCGCGAGCGCGAGCCGTAGTCGCCGAAGGGGTCGTCGCGCTCGCGCACCGCCTGGCGGAAACCCGTCTGCCGGGCGCGGTCGACGAAGTCGCGGCCCTCGGCGGTGTGGCGGGCGATGCCGTCGAAGAGCGTGCCCAGCAGCCGGGTGGAGGCCATCCCCATGTTCTCGACGGTCTGGTTGCAGAGCAACTTCAGCATCGTCAGCTGGTTGCGGGGCAGCTGCGCCATCCGCCCGGCCAGCCCCATGGCGTGCTCCTGGAGCCGGTCGTCGGGCACGGTCTCGAGGATGAGCCCCAGCCGGGCCGCCTCCGGGGCGGGGATCTCGTCGCCGGTGAGCAGGTAGCGCTTGGCACGCTCCAGCCCCATCCGGTACACCCACATCGCGGTGGTGGGGGTGCCCCACACTCGCGACGGCGGGTAGCCGAAGGACGCGCCCTCGGCGGCGACGACGAGGTCGGCGCAGAGCACCATGTCGGTGCCGCCGGCGATGCACCACCCCTGCACCGCGGCGAGGGTGGGGATGCGCGCGTACCAGAGCCGCATGTAGGCGTCGACGAACGGGGTCATCATCGCCAGGTCGCTCACCGAGTCCCACACCCGCCCGTCGCGCTCCTCGGCACGCTGCGCCGGGGTCGCCCAGTCGAGGCCGTAGCCGGCGCAGAAGGCGGGACCCTCGGCGCGGAGCAGGATGACCCTCACCTCGGGGTCGGCCTCGGCCTCGCCGATGGCGGCGACGAGGTCGTCGCGCAGCGCCGGGGTGATGGTGTTGTACTCGTCGGGCCGGCAGAGCACGAGCGAGCGCACCCCCGCCTCGGTCTCGGTGCGCAGGGTGGTGTAGGCGGGCATCGGCGGCCTCCGGTGGGTCAGCAGGTGGGGAGGAACGGGGCCACCAGCAGCGGCGCCGAGGCGGCGCGCGCCGGGGCGGTGGTGACCGCGATGATCGCCGGGGCCGGTCCCGCGGGCACCCGCACGGTGGTCGCGGTGCGGGCGGAGGGGGCGCCCGCCGCCACCCGCAGTGGCGGCAGCGCCACCTCGGACACGGCCCCGGTGCAGCGGTCGACGAGCCGGAGCACCACCCGAACCGTGGTCACCGCGGTGTGGGGCAGCAGCTCGACGCTCACCTCCAGGGCGCAGCCGGCGGCGGGGAGGCAGGGCGCCGACGCGGGGACGACCCGGA
>DASXNK010000141.1 GCA_036495095.1 Candidatus Dormiibacterota bacterium
ACCGGCAGGTAGTTGACGACCACGTCGGTGCCGGTGTCCCTGAGGATGCCGACGATGTCGGCGGTGGACCCGGGCGCCTTGGTGATCACCTCGCTGAGGTACTTGCCGAGGCCGTCGTGGGTCATGCCGCGCTGCACGACCACGTCGGTGGGGGGCACGTCGGTGAACTTCACGGTGTTGTTCTGGCCGCACCAGATCGCCTCGCTGAGCTCCTTGCCCACCTTGGTGGCGTCGATGTCGAATGCGGCCGAGAACTCGATGTCGCTCACGTGGTAGCCGCCGAGGTCGACGTGCATCAGACCGGGGACGAAGGCCGCCGGGTCGGCGTGCCGGTAGTACTCCACCCCCTGTATCAGCGACGACGCGCAGTTGCCGACGCCGATGACCGCCACTCTCACCCTGTCACTCATATCCGAGCCCCCCATGTGGGTGTGTCCGTCAGTCGGCGTCACCCTGGGCCGCCCTCCTGAACGCCGCCCCACGTCCGCGCTGAGAGAGCGCTGAAGGCGCTGAACCGCCACCACCGGCCGGCCGCGGCGCGCGGCACTTCAGTCGCCGCTCAGCGGCTTAAGCGGAGTTTCAGGCGGGGCCAAGAGGCGCTTCACCGGCCCCGCTCAGGGTTGCGTCGACGGTCGGCAACGGAGGACGGGTGATGAGCACGCAGCACGAGTTCCGGATTCTCGGCCCCCTGGAGGTGTGGGACGGAGAGCGCAGTCTCACCCTGGGCGGAGTCGACCTCGAGCTGGCGAGCACCGTGGTCGCGGCGACGGCCGTGGGCGCCGCTCCGCCCGCCGCGCCGACCACTCCCGCCCCGACGGCTCCGGTCGCGGCCACCGCACCCGCCCCGGCACCCCGCCACCGCCGGTCGCGGACGCTGACCGGCGCGGTCGCGGCGGTGATCGCCGGTGGCTGCTTCGGCGGGCTGGGGCTCCACACCCTGCGGGCGAGCACCGCCGGCCCCGCGCAGGCGGCGGCACCGGCGCCGGCCCCGGTCGACACCTTCCCCAGCGCCGACGAGCAGCGGCTGATCAGGCAGTTCGGACAGGCGGTGACCGGCTGCCAGCGCTACCCCCACCACTACGCCAAGGCGCTGGCCGACGTCGAGTGCCACGCCACCGGCGACCACCCCGGCGCCGGCACCGTGCTCCTCCAGAGCTTCGCCACCTATGCCGACCTGGAGATGCACTTCCATCACGTCCTCTCGCTGACGATCCAGGCCGAGACCGGCCGGCCGGTGACCGCGGCCCACCACGGCGACTGCGCCGATCCGGGATCGGGGTTCTTCGCGCTCTCCAACCACCAGCGCCCGAACGCCACCACCGCCAACGGACACCTCGTCTGCTACGCGGACCACGCCGGCGTGCCCCACCTCGCCTGGACCGACGCGAGCCGGCTGGTCGTCGCCCAGGCGACCGGCGTCCCCGGACCTGCGGACAGGGCACAGTGCGGCCTGCTGACCTTCTGGCACGGCCTCTATCCGGAGGAGACGAGCCCGGCGCCGGCCGCCACCCAGCTCACCGCGACCAAGGTCGCCGCCACCAATCCGCCGGCGCCGCCGGTGCAGGTCCCGCTGGCAGCCGCACCCGCCCAGCGCCAGCTCGCGCCCACCCCGGCCGCCACCCCGGCGCCCGGCGCCGCCACCCCGGCCCGCACCGCCGCCGCGACCCCGGCTCCCACCCCGGCTCCGTCCACGACGAGCGGCCAGAGGAGCGGCGGCTGGGACCAGGGCTGGCAGGGCTGGTTCGGCGGCCACGGCCACGACTGACCCCCGACGCCACCCGCCGACAGACAACCCATCCGCCACGCCCCGCCCCGATTGCGGAGCACAACACCCGAGGAGGTACGCCATGTCCATCCAGAGTCGCATCGCAGGTCGCATCGCCGTCGTGGCCGTGGCCGCCGCGGCGGCGGCGGTCGGAGGCGCCGCCGTGGCCGCCCACGCCGCTCCCACGTCGCCGGGGCTCCACCCCGCCGCCACCACCACCGTCACCCAGCCGGCGGTGGCCGCGGCCCCCACGGTGGCCACGCCGGTCACCGCCGCGCCGCCGGACGTCGCCCGGCCGGCGGCTCCGGCGCCGGCCACGGTTTCCGCGCCGGTGGAGCAGGCGGAGGCCGCCGAACCGGCCGACGCCACCGAGGCGCCCGACGCCGCCGAGGCGCCGGAGACCGCCGCGGACGGCGACTGACCCCCGCGCCGCCGAGCGCCTCGTCCAATCCCCGCCAGACGGCCCCGGTGCAGACCGGGGCCGTTCTGCGGTGCGGAGGGAGGCCCGGGGCTGCCTAGACTGGCCACCGTGAGCAGCCCTCCCGACAGCCGCGAGCTGCGCCGCGCCGGGCTGACCGCCCTCGGCTGGAGCGCGCTGCTCTGGCTCCCCGCCGGGGTGCTGGTGGCGGTCGGGGTGACCAGCACCGGCCGCGCCGGCACCGGCTATCCCGAGGCGGTGCTGAGCTTCATCGTCGACGAGGCCGGGGTGGGCTACTGCTTCGTGGTCATGGCCATCGCCTGCGGCGTCGGCTACCCGATCGCCCAGCTGCGCCGGCCGGCGCTGCCCCCCGGCCTCCTCGAATCGCAGATCTTCGCGGCGATCGTCTACACCGCGATGCTGCTGGTGTCGCTCCCCCTCGAGGCGGTGCTCCTCCAGGGGATCGGCCTGCAACCCGGCCGCGCCGCCCTCACCGCCATCGTCCTGCCGCCCAAGCTGGCCGCCGCGGTGGTCGCCGCCGGCGCCGTCTACCCCTGGTACCTCGGCCGGCGCGACCGCTCCTGACCCTCACAGGACCGAGGTTGCCAGGGGGCGGGCGATGTGGCAAGCTGGGACGGTTAAGGCTACTTTGTCGATCCGAATTGTCACCAATAGGTCAGGCCAAGGAGACCCGATGTCCAACCGAACCCCAGCCCTCGTCACCACCGAGTGGGTCGCCGAGCGCCTCGGCGATCCCGGCATCCGCATCGTCGAGGTGGACGAGGACGCCTCGGCCTACCACGCCAGCCACATCCCGGGGGCGGTCGGCCTCGACTGGCGGAAGGACCTCCAGGACGGCACCCGCCGCACCTTCGTCTCCCGCGAGGGATTCGAGCAGCTGCTCGACCGCACCGGCATCACCAACGACACCCACGTGGTCCTCTACGGAGGCTCCAACAACTGGTTCGCCGCCTACGCGTACTGGTACTTCCAGATCTACGGCCACGGGCGGGTCAGCCTGATGGACGGCGGCCGCAAGCGCTGGGAGCTGCAGCACCGGCCGCTGACCTCCGAGCCGACCAGGGTCACCCCGACGCGCGGCTACCGCGCCCAGGGGGCCGACGGCAGCATCCGCGCCCGGCGCGAGCTGGTGCTCGACCAGTACGTCGGCGCCGCCGGCGGCCGCGCCCTCGTGGACGTGCGCTCGCCCGAGGAGTTCCGCGGCGAGAGGCTCGCCCCCGAGCACCTGCCCGGCGAGTCGGCGCAGGTTCCCGGTCACATCCCCGGGGCGGTGAACATCCCCTGGGCGAAGGCGGTGAACCCCGACACCGGTGCCTTCCTGCCGGCCGACGAGCTGCGCCGGCTGTACGCCGCGGAGGGCGTCACCGCAGACAAGCAGGTGGTCGCCTACTGCCGCATCGGCGAGCGCAGCGCCCACACCTGGTTCGTGCTCCACGAGATCCTCGGCTTCGCCGAGGTCCGCAACTACGACGGCTCCTGGACAGAGTACGGCTCGCTCATCGACGTCCCCGTCGAGAGGAGCGTCGCCGTCGCCGGCCGGGCGTAGGTCCGTGCCGTGGGTGGCGGCGCCGCGGAGGCGTCGCCACCCACCCCGGCTGCGGCGCCTAGCCCTGCTCGACGGTCACCGGGATGCGCCGCGGCTGCGCCTTGGGCGCGGTCGGGACGCGCACGGTGACCACGCCGTTGGCGAAGCTCGCCCGGGCGTCGTCGGTGCGGAGATCGGGTCCGAGGCCGACCTGGCGGAACAGGCGACCCAGGTAGCGCTCCTGGCGCACGTAGTGCCGGCCCCCGGCCTGGCCGCCCTGGCCGTTGCCGCCGTCCTGTGCTTGGTCGCGGTGCTGGGCGTCGATGCTGAGCATGTCGCCCTCGAAGCTCACCGACACCTCCTCCGGGCTGAAGCCGGGCACCGA
>DASXNK010000142.1 GCA_036495095.1 Candidatus Dormiibacterota bacterium
GATGTGGCCCTGCTTGGCCCAGTCCAGCGCCTCGAGAAGGGCGCCCCCGCCGGCCTCCTTGAGGACGAACCCGCGCGCCCCGATGGCGAGCGCGCGGCGGAGGATGCGCGCGCTCGGGAACGAGGTGAGCACGATCACCTCCAGCGGCGGCTCGCGCAGCCGGGCCTCGCGAATGATGTCGATCCCCGAGCCGCCCTTCAGCTGCATGTCGGCGATCAGCAGGGTGGTGGTCTCGGGCAGCGTGCTCATCCGCATCCGCGCCTCGGTCAGGCTGCTCGCCTCCGCGACCACGCGGAACCGCCCCGTGCCCTCGAGGAAGCTGCGCACCCCCACCCGGACGACCGCGTGGTCGTCGACGACGAAGACGTCGGTCCGTTCCTCGGTGGTCATGACGCGTGAACCTCGACGTGGGGCATGGGGCCGGGCGACGGCAGCGGCACCAGCGGCGGCGGCGCCGGAGCGGGCACCGGCGCGGGCGGCGGCGGCGCCGGCCGCGGCGGTGCGGTGGGAGCGGCGGGAGCGCGCCGCTGCGGGGGGGCGGCGGCCACCACCGGCGGCGCCGTCGCGGCCGGGGTCGGCGCCGGGCCGAGGGCGAGCTTGACCGGCGCGGCGTGGCCGAGCACGGCGCGGGCCATGGCGGGGTCGTTGCCGTCCATCCCCAGCGCCCAGATGCCCACCCCGCGGAGGTGCGCGGCGTCGGCGAGCTCGGCCTTCATCGCGATCGACTGCGGGTCCTCGTAGTAGGCGAGGTGCCACTGGCCCGACGCCTCCTGCCAGGAGGTCCACGGCGCCGCGGTGACCGGGTCCCAGTAGCGGGGGTGGCCGGCGGTGGCGAGCTCCGCGTAGGTCACCGGCTTCGACGGACCCGACGCGGGGGCGGCGTGGTCGCCGCTCGCGGTCGGCCAGTCGACGCCGTAGAAGGGCATGCCGAGGATCACCTTCCCCGGCCCCGCGGCGGCCGCGTAGGCCGCCACCGCCGCGCCGTCGTTGCTCGGCGCCCCGCGGAGTGGTGCGACGGCCGAGGGGTTGTCGCCCTGCATGTTGTAGGCCATGACGAAGAAGGCGTCGACGGCCGGGGCGATGCGGGCGACGTCGAAGTACCCGGCGGTGTCGCTCGCCGAGTTGGCGTAGGTGTCGACGGTCACCTGCCAGCGCGGGTTGGCGGCGTGGAGCGCGTTCGCCACCGCCACGGTGAAGCCGGCGAAGGCGCCGCGGTCCTGGTTGCCGATGCCCTCGAGGTCGAGGTTCACACCGTCCATCCGCCGGGCGGTGACGGCGTCGACGAGCTCGTGGCTCAGCCGTGCCGGGGCGCCGGGGTCGTTGACCAGGCTGTGCAGGGTGGCGGCGTCGAACTGCTTGGCGGTGAGCACCACCCCGGCACCGGCACCGTGGGCGCGGTCGACCAGCCCGGTGAGCGCGGCGCTCTGGTAGCCGTCCCAGCCGTCGCCGCCGCGGAGCAGCGAGCCGTCGCCGTTGACGTCCACGCCGAAGTAGGCGACGGTGGTGAGCGCGCGCAGCGGGTAGCCCCCCGCGGCGCCCAGGTTCCAGTACGGGGCGAAGCCGAAGATCTCGTGCGGGTGCAGGGCGTGCTCGGCGTAGCCGCTGGCGGGGAGCGCCACCGCCTGCCCCGGCGGCGGCGGCGGCGCGCTGCGGGGGACGCCCGCGGGGGCGCCGGGGGCGGCGGGCCGGAGCAGGCTCAGGGAGTGCGGGGCGGCGGCGGAGGGGAGGGCGCGGTGCGGTGTCGCCGCGCAGAGCCCGGCGCCGGCGGCGACCAGCGCCACCACGGCGAGGGCGTTGCGCCGTCGCGCCGGCAGCATGGCGATACGGCGGGACAGGGCACGGACCACCATCCCCTCCCCTCCTCAGGCCGGCAGTCGCAGCTGGCGGGCGACGTAGATGGCGAGGTCGGGACGCAGCGCCATCACCCGCACCGGCAGGCCGCCGACCCTGGTCTCGATCTCGACGTAGCCGGCGCGGTAGAGGATCTCCGACGGCTGGCCGTTGCCGATGTCGATCTTGAAGCCGCCCCGCCCGGTCCACGGCGAGCCCAGGCTGGCGTCGAGCGGCTGCTCGACCACGATCTGCTCGCCGTTGCCCACGAAGTTCTGGACGTAGTACAGCACCGGCGGCGAGTCCGGCCCGAGCTGATGGCCGACGTTGGCGGCGAGGTCGAGGTGGAAACCCCCCGGGGTCTGGACCAGCAGCGCCTTGGCCGCGCCCCGCGGCGGCCCGTCGATGATCTCGTCGGGGATCTGCTCGGCCGAGTCGGGGAGCAGCACCTTCGCCGGCCGGAAGGCGTCGGGGCCGAAGCTCGGCGACCGGTCCACCTTCACCGCCTCGGCGGTGCGCACCGTCTTGCCGGCGAAGACGATCACCTCACGGAGCATGACGTCGTCGGCGGTGACGCAGGAGTCGACCGTGGCCTGGTTGTCGGCGGAGCCGATCGGCTGGCTGCCGAACTGGTCGTACACGTAATGGATGCAGTGCTCGCCGAGCACCGTCGACCCGCCCTTGCGGGTCGCCTTGCCGGCCCCGACGGCGGCGTCGAGCGCGGGCTGAGAGATCAGGCCGCCGAGAATCGCGGGCGCGTGCGGGGTCGTGAACCCGTCGCCGCTGCCGCCGAGGGTCACCGTGTTGGTGCGGGTGACGATGCTGCCGGAGAGCACCGCGCCCCCGGGGGGCGGCCCGGCACGGTGCTCGAGACGCACGTCGAACGGACGCTTCACCGCCAGGTAGTCGGTCTGCACCCTGGTCTCCGGGCCGGCGCTGTCCTCGACGTGATAGCTGACCGTGAAGGTCTGCGCCGGCTGCACCGCGGGCGGCGGCGGCACCTCGGCGGCACTGTTGCCGCCGCCCCGGCCGCGGACGGCGAGGAGGCCCAGCGAGGCCACCAGCACGAGCAGGGTGGCGCCCACGACCAGCGCGATGCCGAGCACGCGCCGCGACCGCGGTGGCGCCGCCGCGGCGGTGCGGGTGGCGCCGGTGGCCACCGGCCGGTGTCCGTTGGTCGACCCCACCACGGGGAGGGCGCGATCCGTCCTGGATGCGCCCTTGACACTCCACGAGCTGCGTCGTCTCGGCACCTGCTCCCTTCCCCTACTGGCACCCGGAGCCGAACAGCCCGGGCTCAACCACATTCTGCACATCTCCGGGGAGGGCGCGGCCGTTGAACAGCGGGGGCAGCTGGGTCTCGCCGAGCACGGCGGCGAGCACCAGCACACCGAGCAGCAGCACCGCCTCGGCGATCACCACCCGGCGCAGCGACAGCACCGTCGGCCCCGCACGCCGTCCCCGTCGCGCCGCCTCCGGCAGCTCCTGCTCGCGGCGGTGGGCGGCGACCATGCGGTTGTTCACCAGGCCGAAGATCAGGGCGAGGGCGACCCCGGTCACCTTGAAGCCCGCCACCACCCCGTAGCCGGTGCACCAGAGCGCGTTGAGGTTGGAGAGCAACCGCACCAGGATGATCAGCCCGGTGGCGACGAGGACCCCGGCGGTCACGGTCATCACCCGCGAGAAGCGGCTCACCGCCGCCCAGATCTGCGCCGCGTCGCCGCCGGGGAACACCACCACCAGCAGCGCCAGCAGGCCGCCCGCCCAGAAGGCGGTGAGCAGGATGTGGCTCATCATCATCGGGATGTAGAGCCACTCCGGGCTGGCGCTGCCGGTGCCGACGTGGGTGCCGGCGACGAACGCGCCCGCCAGCGCCAGGGCGAGGACGGCGAGCACCACCGGCAGCCGGTCGAGGGCCCGGGCGTCGCGGCCGCGGCGCACGATCAGCATCACCACGCCGACGAGGCCGAGCCAGAGCAGCGCCTTCACCCCCCAGAGGGCGCCGATCGACGAGGCGACGATCCGCGAGGTGCCCACGCCGATGAGCAGCTCGCTGAGCCGCTCGGCGTTGAGCCAGAGCAGCACCGGCATCAGCACCGCGGAGGCCGCACCGGCGACGAGGAGCGCCCGCCAGGCCCTGCCGGCGGGCAGCGGCGGACCGGCCGCGGTGGCGAGCACCGGGCGGCTGCGCCAGAGCAGCGCGCCGAGGAGGACGATGCCGAGCACCGCGTAGAGGAGGACGATCTCCACCGACCGCGCCGCCTCGATGAGCCCGGTGAGCCCGGCGGCGCCACCGCCGCTCTCGAAGCTGCCCACCCGGCGCGCGGCCTGGCTGATGTCGCTCTGCAGCGCCGCCGCGGTCTGCGGGGTGCGCACCGCGAAGTAGTACTGGCCGACCACGGGGTGGGCGTCGAGGCCGACCGCCACCCAGGTGACCAGGAGCACGCCGGCGGCGGTGGGCTTCAGCCGGGCGACGATGGTCTCGTCGTCCTGGAAGGCCGGGGGGCCGGCGAGTGCCGATCCCTGGTCGCCCTCGACGGTGAGCCGGAAGAGCGAGCGGTCGACCGGCTCGTTGTACCTGAGCAGCACCTGGGACTGCGGCCCCGTCACCGTCGACGAGGGTGCGGGGAGCACCGCCAGGATCCGGGCGTGGGCCTGGGCATGGAGGGGGAGCGCGAGCAGCAGCCCGGCCGCCACCACGGTGGCGGCCAGGCCACGGCCCAGCCAGACGATGCGCATCCGCGCTCCGACCGTTCCGTGCGCTCTCAGCTCACCTCACGGACGTGGGGACCGGCGGCGCCGCCGGCAGCATCCGGAGGACGTCGGTCAGGGTCCGCTCCGCCGCATCGGACGGTGTCGCGGCACCCGGCGCCGCGCTGACCCCCAGCGCCGACGAGGGCACCGGCTGCTTGCCGCCGGGCGCCCCCGGGAGGCCCGGGAGGGCGGGCGGGAAGGGCTGCTTGCTGCAGCCGTTCTGGGTGCAGTGGTCCGGCGGGAAGGTCGGCGGGTTGGGGCCGGGCGGGGGCGCCGCCTGGCTGAAGGGGGCGGGCTGGGCGACCAGGTCGCAGGGGCCGAGGCCGGCACGGACGTGCTCCTCGACGCGGCCGAGCTCGAGGGCGCCCGCCGAGGTGGTCTTGCCCCGGGTCGCCTTGGGAGCCAGCCGGGCCTGGATGCCCGCACCCTTGATGTCGAGGTGGCCGCCACTGACCGCGGCGCTGCCGGGCTGGAGCTGGAAGTCGGCCTGGCCGATGCCGGCGGCCTCCAGCGCCTGGGAGAACTTCTGCTGCTGCTCGTTGAACGCCTTGCGCTGGGCCTCGCCCGGGCTGGCGGTGCCGCCCTGGACGCTGAAGCCGTCGCCGCTGAAGCTGTAGACGGAGGCGTTGGCGTTGCGCACGCCGTGGAAGTCGAGCTTCCAGGTGCCCACCGCGCCCTCGGGGGTGCCGTCCATGCTCCACTTGATCTCGGAGCGGAGGAAGTCGATGTGCAGCGCGCCGATGTTGATGTCATACCCGGTGGCGACCTCGCTGCCGCCGACGGTCTTGCCGTCGTAGGTGACGTCGGAGTGGGCCAGGCTCTGGCCGCCGTTGGCGTTGGCGCCCTCGGGGGTGCCGAGCACCAGGGCGCGGGCGTCGGACACCGCCTTGCGCGGCTCCGCGTAGGCGGTGGTGTGGGCGAAGGGGCCGTCGTCGTGCTGGTCGGCGGTGCGGCCGTTGACGGGCGGCGGCCAGTAGGCGTTCGCTCCGGTCGGGTTGGCCGGGTAGACGCCCGAGGTGCCGAGCACGATCTCGCCGGCATAGCCCTCGTAGTACTCGGTCGCCAGCGCGCGCGAATCCGGCTGCGCGGTGATCGCGGCCGAGCTGTAGGGACCCCCGGCGAGGTTCTGGTAGGGGATCTCCAGGATCCCGGCGATCACCAGCGCGTTGCCGTCGGCGTAGTAGTCGGTGAGGCACTGCGGCCCTTCGCTCACCGGCCCCGCGTCGATCGCCTCCGACGCCCGTGCGTAGCGCGCGCCCGCGGTCGCCAGCATGCTGCCGGCCACCGTCAGGACCAGCGCCGTGCGGGCGACGCGCCCCCGGCTCCTCCGCCTGCCCATGGAATCCCCTCCTAGCTTCATCACCGTCCCTCGCCCGTTGCCACTGCTGCTGGGCTCTTCGCCCCTGCTGCCCGCTGACCCGCCGTCTTGGCATGGGCCATGTAACCGTTCTCCTCCAGCCAGCTCGCCGCCTGCTGCGAGGGGCCGTGGAACTTGACCCGGCCGCGCTCGAGCACGTGGATCGTGTCCGCGGCCTTGAGCAGGACCCCGATGTACTGCTCGACGAGCACGATGATCCGGCCCTCGTCGGCGATCGACCGGACCGTGCCGACCAGGTCGGCGACGATCCGCGGGGCCAGGCCGAGCGACAGCTCGTCGAAGAGGATCACCCGCGCGCCGGTGACCAGCGCGCGCCCGATCGACACCATCCGCTGCTCGCCGCCCGAGAGCCGGAAGGACGGGACCTTCTCGCGCTCCTTGAGGCGGGGGAACATGGTGAAGATCTTCTCGACGCGGTCGTTGACCTCGGCCTTGTCGAGCCCCCAGCCGCCCACGGTGAGGTTCTCCCGCACCGACAGCGAGGGGAAGACGCGCCGGCGCTCGGCGACGTACACGATGCCCGCCTGGCCACGCCGGTGGGCGGGCCAGCCGGTGATGTCGCGGCCGTCGAGGTCGACGCTGCCGCCCTGGGTCCTGACCAGGCCGGCGATGCCGGAGAGCAGGCTGGTCTTGCCCGCCCCGTTGGCGCCGATGACGCCGACCACCTGGCCCGGGGGACAGTCGAGGCTGACGCCCCGCACCGCCGGCACCGGGCCGTAGAAGACCTTGAGATCACGGACCGTCAGCCCGGTGCCCTCGACCGCCGCCCTCGCCGGCGGGGACGGGGGCGCCGCAGCGCCGGCCGGCACCGCGGTCTGGGCCTGCGACTGCGCCACCGGCGCTGCCGCCGCCTGCGGCTGGGACCTGGCCCACTCCAGGCGCCCCTCGGGCACCTGTGGCGCCGAGTAGTCGCGGCGCTGCACCGCGGGCATCGACGGGGCCGGCTGCGCCGGCTGGGCCGGCTGCCCCCCCGGAGGGGTGCGCAGCGAGAAGCCCGGGTCGGTCTCGATGGAGTTGTCGTCGCTCATCACGCGGTCACCAGCTCGCCCAGGTAGACACGCCGCACCTGCTCCTCTTGCATCACGCTCTCGAGCGGTCCCTGCACCAGCAGGTGACCGTCCTCCATCACCATCAGGTGCTGGGCGATCGAGGTGATGAACTTGAGGTCGTGCTCGATCGCGAGCAGCCCCCAGCCCTCCTTCGCCTGCAGCCCGATGAGCACCTCGACCAGCCGCTCGGCCTCCTCGTCCTCGAGGCCGCTCACCGGCTCGTCGAGCATCAGCACCTGGGGTCGCACCGAGAGCGCGCGGATCAGCTCCACCTCGCGGCGCACGCCGAAGGGGAGCGCGATCACCGGCACCTCGCGCATCGCGCCGAGCC
The DNA here is from genome assembly GCA_036495095.1 of Candidatus Dormiibacterota bacterium. NCBI lineage: Bacteria > Bacillati > Candidatus Dormiibacterota > Candidatus Dormiibacterota bacterium. The sequence continues at coordinate 7,343 of DASXNK010000142.1, forward strand.
CGAAGTGGTCGAGCAGCCAGTCGATCCGCTCGACGCGCTCCGGGGAGCCGCCGCCGTACCCGCAGACCACGTTCTGCCCGACGGTGAGGATGTCGGCGAGGCGGGGCTGCTGGAAGGTCCGGCGCACACCCATGCGGGCCCGTGCGAACGGCGGCCGTCCGCTGATGTCCTCGCCGCCGAGGAGCACCGTCCCCTCGCACGGGACGAAGCCCGTCAGCGCGTTGAACAGGGTGGTCTTGCCGGCCCCGTTGGCGCCGACGATCCCGACCCGCTCGCCGGGGCCCACCCGCACGCTGACACCGTCCACCGCGGTGACCCCGCCGAACCGCACGGTGATCTGGCGACCCTCGAGCGCCGCCGCCCCCGAGACGGTGGTGCGCGGCGCCACCGGGGGCGGGGCGACGGTGGTCAGGTCGCTGAGCCGCACCGGGGAGGTGCCGGCGCCGTTCGCGCCGTTGACCGCCACCCCGGTGAGCTCCATCTCGGAGCCGTCCGGCTCGGCCGGCGTCCTGCCGCGCACCCGGTCCGCAAGCGAGCGGAGGGCGACACCGAGCCGGTCGCGGTGCCGGCCGAGCAGCAGGGCGACGAGCAGGATCGTCCCGGAGAGGAAGTTCGGCGAGGGACTGATGCCGAAGTGCTCCAGGGTGATCGGGAGGCCGACGAACGCGATCGCGACCAGCACGATCGACGAGAGGTCGCGCATCCCGCTGGCGATCGGGATGGCGAGGAAGATGACCGAGAAGATGATGCCGAAGCTGAACGGCGACGGCGGGGTGCCGTTGACGAACGCCGAGAGGCAGCCGGCCAAGGCGATCAGCAGGCCCGAGACGCCGAAGACGAGCAGCTTGACCGCCCAATTGCGCAGCCCCGTCGCCGAGGCGCCCTCGGGCACGTGCCCGACCAGCACCGCGTGGAAGCCCTGCCGCGACCTCAGCAGGCGGTGCACCCCGTACATGCTGGTGAACACCACCACCGCGGCCACCAGGTAGATGAGGCGCTGGGTGTCGAACCAGCCGCTGAGGTCGGGCTGGTAGACGCTGCGGCCGGCGGCGCCGCCGGTGAGCACCGGGATCGAGAAGATCACCTTCTCGATCCCCACCTGGATCACCAGCGAGGCGACCACGAAGTACAGGCCGGTCACCGCCAGCGAGGCCAGCCCGCCGAGCAGCGAGAGCCCGATCACGCAGACGATCGCGATCGCCAGACCGAGAAGGTGGTGGCCGATCCCGCCCTGCGCGCCGTTGTAGGCGAAGAGGTAGGCGGCGAGGCCGGCCATGCCGGCGCCGTTGAGCGGCAGCTCGCGCAGCGCGGCGATGGGCAGGAAGAGCCCGAGGCCGATGAGCGCGGCCACCACCGACGACGAGCCCGCGTAGAGCAGGTCGTTGGGGAGCAGGAAGAACCCCGCCACGGTGAGCGCGAGCACCACCGTGAGCGGCGAGAACCTCGGCTTGGGAAGGCGCAGGGCGGCGAGGCGCGAGACCGCCCCGCCCGGTGCCACGGCGCCCGTCACTGGTGCGTTCATCTCCCCTTCCTCAGGTCTGCAGGTGCGCCAGGTGGCGCCGCTTGGTGCCCGCGTAGAACACCGCGATGGCCATGATCACCACCGTCCCCAGCTGCTCGGTCCCCGGGGGCATGATGCCGAGGACGCCGCCGCCGAGGATGCCCTCGGTGGTGCCGATGAGCACCCCGCCACCGAAGGCCAGGGCGAAGGACTCGAGCCCGCCGAGGATCGCCCCCGCCAGCGCATACACGGAGACGAACAGCAGCAGGATGGTGTCGAGCAGGGTCCGGTTGCTGATCAGGATCCCGGCCAGCCCGGCCATGCCGCCGGCCATCGCCCACACCCCGATCACGTAGATGCTGAGCGGGATGCCCAGGGTGGCCGCACCCGCCGGGTCGTCGTAGATGGCCCGGACGAAGAGACCGAAGCGGGTGTAGCGGATCATCGCCGTGGCCGCGAGCACCACCGCGAGGGTCACCGCGAAGGTGCCGATCTGGTGCGCGGCGACGAAGGTGAGCGCGAAGTTGAAGCCGCCGGTGCCGAAGGGCGAGACCGGGGCGATCGTGGTCGGGGGCAGGATCCGGTCGACCAGCGCGAAGAGCAGCAGGGTGATGCAGAGCGTGAAGATCATGACGAAGCCCTTGGGCCAGTCGCTCATGAGCAGGTTGCACCAGCCCAGGAACGCTCCGACCGCGGCTCCCACGATCACTGCCGCGACCAGGGAGACGATCACCGGAGCCCCCCATTGGGCGGTCATCCAGTAGAAGACGGTCGCTCCCAGGGCGGCGACTCCCGCCTGTCCCAGGTTGACGACGCGGCTGATGCGGTAGGAGGCGACCATGCCGAAGGCCATCAGCCCGTAGATCGTCCCCAGGAACACGCCGATGATCAGCGCGGAGACGAAGAGCGCCACCGTGAGTTTCTCCTTGTTGGCCGACAGGCCGAAGAGCCGTCGTGGATTGGAGGAGTGAGCCCGGGGGACCCTTGCGTGGAGGTGGAGGCCCCCCGGGCTCGTCGGATTCAGTCAGCCGGCAACGGCCGGTGAGCTGTCTAGGTGTTGACGGGGTCGGGCAGGATGCGCTTCAGGCCGTAGCCCTGGTCGGCATCACCGGTGGTCCACTCGTAGAGGTACTCCCGGTTGAAGGAGTACGGCTCCTGGCCGTGGTCGCCGTGCGGCCATTTCAGGGTCACTCCCATCCCGCTGTCGAAGGACTGCGTCTCCAGCGCCTGGATGAAGCGGGCGCGGGTGAGGTTGGGTCCGAGGGTGCGGGCCACGTCGCCGAAGATCTTGGTGCAGACGATCGTGGACTGGGTGATGTGATGGCCCATCACGTACTTCAGGTGGAAGCCGACGATGTCGAAGCCGGTGTACTTGTTGGTGAGCATCCGCCAGAACTGCAGGCCGGGAAGCGCCTCGTCGGCCGCGGAGTTGCCCTGCGCGCCGGGCACGACCCACGAGGTGATCGTGGTGACGTGGTTCTTGGTGTAGTCACCGAAGATGGGGCCGTACCCCGGGTCGCCGGTGAGGTGGTTCGCGAAGAAGCCCTTGCTGGGGTACCAGTTCTGGCCCTGCGCGTCGTGGAAGAACTTGGCCACGGGAGCCGGCCACGAGAACGAGACGATGGCGTCGGGGTTGGCGACGCGCATCGCCAGCACGTGCTGCGACTCGTCCGGCGAGTCCCACTCCTGACCGACCTTCTGGACGACCTTGATGCCGTGCTGCTGGAAGACCTGGGTGGCCACGTCGGCCGCCGCGATGTCCTCGGAGACGTTCAGGTAGAGGATGCCCACGGTCGCGGGCTTGGTGTTCGTCGAGATCCACTTGGCCACATTGCTCGCCTCGCGCATGCCGTTGGCATGGCAGGGGAACATGTAGGGGTCGGTGTACTCGCTCTTGAACCAGCCCCAGCTCATCCACGGCACCTTGTCCTTGGCGAGGGTGTCGTGGATGACGTCGGTGACGAAGGTCTCGGACGGCACGAACGCGAAGACCTGGCCCTTCAGCTTCTCGTAGCAGGCACGGGCGCGGGTCACGTCGCCGCCGTCGTCGCAGGTCAGCAGGTTGACCTTGCGACCGGCGACGCCACCGGTGTCGTTGATGTACCGGACCACGGCGTCGGTCATGCGCTGGCTGGCCAGGGCGATGGGGGGACCGAGGCTGCGGTTCGCCGATGCGATGTTGATGAGGCCGATGTTGATCGACGTCGCGGTCACGCCCACGTCGGAGGCGAAGTTGGCTCCGGGAGCGGGCGCGGCGGGATTCGGGACCGCCGGCTTGGGCACGACCGGGGCGGGCGGAAGGTTCTTGTTGGCGCCGGCCGCCGGAGCTGCCGGGTTGGCGGCACCCGGCGCTGCGGGGGCGGGATTGGCGGCGCCGGGCGCGGCGGGCGCCGGGTTCGCGCCACTCGGGTTCTGGGCGCCGGTGCCCGGGGCCTGGCCCTGGGACTGGCTGGAGCCCTGCACCGAGGCGTCGGTGCGGGCGGTGCTGGAGCCTCCGCCGCCGCACGCCGCCACCGCGACGACGACGCCGGCCGAGGCGACCCAGAAGCGCGCCTGCCTCGACTTCAATATGTTCCTCATCAGCGTATTCCGCCTCCTTCATCCATCAGCAATTGCTGCACCCGGCCTCGTGCAGTCAGGGTCCAAGCGATCTCTGGGGGCCCTGGCATGGACCCTGTTCGGGTGAATCTCCGCGCGATAAACACGTGCCCTCCGTGGCGCCAGGCGTCCCCTGGGGCGGGGTCGGAATCTCCAACCCGCCCCCACCGACTCCCGATCCGGCAACTGGAGGGAATTCTGAGACAGCCTCTTCGCGAGTCGATACACCCGCAAGCCGCGCCGAACCGTGTTGACGATGACCACCAAAGACGGAGCGGCGGTCGAGAAAGGGGGAGGCGACCGGGGCTGCGGCGACGCTAGCGTGTGGGGTTTTCGCCCGGTGAACCGCGGTTCTTCCGGGCGGTCAGACCGCCGCGTAGAAGCGGTCGAAGAAGATGCGCCCGTCGCGCACGCCCTTGGCCTCGAGCAGCAGCGACGTGCTGTCGCACATCGGCGGATTGCCGCAGAGGTAGACGTCGTACGGGCTGGCGTCGTGGAGGTGGCGCTGGATCGCGTTGGTGACCCTGCCCACCTCGCCGGCCCACCCGTCCCCGGGCACCTCGACGACGGGGAGGTGGGTGAACGAGCGCAGCCGCCGGCCGATCGCCGCGATCTCGCCGGCGAGCACCACCTCCTCGGGGATGCGGGCCCCGAAGTAGAAGTGGAACTCGCGGGGATCGTCGCGCTCGACCGCCTGCTCGAGCATCGACAGGATCGGGGCGATCCCCGAGCCTCCCGCCACCAGCAGCACCGGGTCGGCGCCCTCGCGGAGGTAGCCGACGCCGTAGGGTCCGCGCACCCGCATCGGGCTGCCCCGCTCGAGCCGGTCGATCTGGCCGCTGAAGCGGCCCCCCTGGATGCGCTTGGCGACGAACTCGGTGGTGGGCTGGCGCGACGGGGGGCTGCTGATCGAGTAGGCGCGCCAGTCGTCCTGGCTGCCGGGGACGCCCAGCTGGACGTACTGCCCGGCGTAGAAGTGAAGGGGGCGCTCGAGCTCGAGGCGCAGCCGCCAGAGGTCGCCGCCGAGGTGCTCGACCCCGGCCACCTCCGCGCGGCGCTCCTCGGGCACCAGGTCGGGGAGCATCCGCGGGTCGTTCACCGTCGAGCTCTGGATCTCCAGGTCGCAGAGCGGGATGGCGCAGCAGAGCAGCGCCCAGCCATCCTCGCGCTCGCCGGGAGGCAGCGAGTAGGGCGAGGCGATGCCGAAGTCGACCTCGCCGTCGAGCAGGAGGTACTTGCAGCTCGAGCAGTTGCCGTGGAGGCAGCCGTACTTCAGCCGCACCCCCTGGCGGAGGGCGGCGGCGAGCACGCTCTCGCCGGGGTTGACCTCGAAGCTGCGCCCGTCGGGGGTGAGCTGGACCTGGTGGATCTCGCTGGTCTCGGCCACGGGGGGAGGATCAGCCGGCGGCCGGGCCGGGCGCCTCCGCCTCGTCCCCCTCGAGGTAGCTCATCTCCGAGGTGACCAGGAAGTAGTCGCCGCCGGCGTGGGCGCGGCCCACGAAGGTGGCCATGGTCACCAGCCACTGGCTCAGCTGCAGCGGCCGGCCCAGTGCCTCGGCGACGTCCTCCATCTCGATGCGCAGCTCGCCCTCGCCCTCGATCTTCCAGTAGGTGCCGAAGTCGTGCACCTGAGCGTCGGGATACCGCATCTCCACCACCTCGATGGTGGCGTCGGCCTCCTCGCTCTTCATCAGGCCGAGGGCTACCTTCCGGCGCGGACCCGAGATCATCGTGCTCATGTTCGGGGGACTCCCCCGCCCCCTGCCACTGGCGCCGGCGACAGGCCGAGCGCCTCCAGGAGCTCGCGCTGGCCCTGCAGCACCCCGGCGAGGGCGTCGTCGAAGGTGACCACGTCGATCCGCGCCCGGTCGAAGACGGGGCGCAGCGCGCGGGTGGCCTCGAGCACCGGCGGGGTCCAGGCGTCGATCCACTCCACGATGGTGTCGCGGTTGGCGGCGTGGCCCTCGACCGGCTCGGCGGTGACCATCCGCACCAGCTCCTCGGTGTAGGCGAGGTTGCGGCGGCGGTCGCGCTCGGTGGTGCTGACGATGAAGGGGGTGACCGAGTCGCCCCGGTGGGGGCCGCCCCGGCGCACCAGCTGGCTCATGCTCATGTCGGCGAGGATCGGCGCCACCACCAGGTTGACGGCGACGGCGAGCTCGCCCCAGTCGTCGGTGCTGAGCATCAGCCGCTCGGCGAGGGCGCGGATCGGCTGGTAGATCGGATCGTGGAGCCAGCGCTCCTTGGCGCCCGCGTCCTCGAAGCCCTCGACGCTCTCCTCGAGCGCCATCAGGTACAGCACCGCCGCCTGGGCGTGGCGCATGTGATCGAAGCCCTGGAAGCAGAGCACGTTGCCGAGGGTGTCGGAGAGGGCCTCGCGCGAGCCCACCGCGAAGGCGCGGAAGAGCGCGTACTCGAAGAAGGACCAGATCCGGTAGTGCCCGGCGACGACGTCCTGCAGCCAGGCGGCGTCGACGTCCGCGAACGCGCCGGCGCTGGCGGCGTCCTCGGTGGCCCGCTCGATCGACCGCTCCTGCTCGGCCTGCATCCGCACGTAGGTGCGCTGCCACTGCTGCGCCGGGTCGCGGAAGTCCCACCAGTGGGGATGCACCAGGCGGGTCGACTCCTTCCGCCACGCGGTGCGGTGCTCGGGACCGGGGCCGAGGGTGAACCAGCCCTCGATGTCGAACGCGTCCGGACCCGGCTGGGTGTAGCAGGTGACCGCCTCGTACTCGGAGAGGCGGCGCTTGCGCGGGGTGATGTAGACGTGGTCGCGCGGCTGCTTGCCGAAGGCCGCTCCCGGTCCGGTGCTCATCTGCCCTGTCCTCCTCTGTGCCGCGAGGGTACGTACGCCGCCGAGCGTCCCGCCACCCCCTTTTTCCCCATGCGTGGGAATTCGTCGGACGCGGTCCGCGCCGCTCAGGCGGCGGGCACGGCCTCCACGGTCACGGGCACGCCGTTGAGGACGGCGTTGCCGGAGAGGGGGTCGACCATGCTCCCGTCGACGAGCAGGTTGACGTTGACCCCGGGGTGGGCCGCGGCCACCCGCATCGCGGTGCCCTGGTGGCCCCAGCCGTGGGGGATGCTCACCACCCCGGGCATCACCGCGTCGGTCACCTCCACGGCGATGTCGACACGGCCCACCCGCGAGCCCACCCGGGCGCGGCCGCCGTCGACGAGGCCGCGCTCGCGGGCGTCGTCGGGGTGCACCTGGAGGGTGCACCGCTCCGGGCCGCGCACCAGCACCTCGACGTTGTGCATCCACGAGTTGTTGGACCGGAGGTGGCGGCGGCCCACCAGCACCAGGCCGCCGGCCAGCCGGTCGAGCGACCCGCGCAGCCGCTCGAGGTCGGCGAGCAGCGGCGCCGGAGCCAGCTCCACGGTGCCGGACCCGGTGCGCAGCGCGCCCGGCAGCCGGGGCCGGAGCGGCCCCAGGTCGAGGCCGTGAGGGTGGGCCAGGAGCCGCTCGAGGGTGAGCCCCCCGGGGGCCGCGCCGAAGCCGTCGCCGTAGGGGCCGACCCGCAGGTGGAGGTCGAGCAGCCGCTCCGGGCCGCGCCGCGGCGCCAGCATTCCGAGCAGCTCGGCGGGGTCGCGCCCCTCCACGCGTGAGCCGCGCAGGGTGACCGACCGCTCCACCTCCGCGGCGGCGACGGCATCGTCGAGCGCCTCCACCGGCGCCGCCGCACCCTGGCCGCCGAGGATGGCGCCGAGGCGGAGGAGCACCTCCCACTCGTCGGGGGTGCCCGGCTCCAGCGGCAGCACCGGCGGCGAGTAGTGGGCGACGTTGCGCACCGCCAGCTGCAGCAGCAGCAGGTCGTAGTGGGCGCGCGAGAGCGGCCCCGGCGCGGGCAGCACCACGTCGGCGTGCCGGGTGGTCTCGTTCACGTAGATGTCGACGCCGACCATGAAGTCGAGGCCGGCGAGGGCCCGCTCCAGCCGGCCGGCGTCGGGGTGGCTGAGCACCGGGTTGCCGGCACAGGTGATCAGCGCCCGCACCCGGCCCTCGCCGGGGGTGTCGATCTCCTCGGCGAGGCAGGCGGCGGGCAGCTCGCCGAGCACCTCGGGCAGGCCCCGCACCCGGCTCCGCCAGCGCCCGGTGACGAAGCCGCGCCCGCGGCCGGGCACTCCCACGGTGTTGCGGGCCCCGGCGGCGGCGGCCGGGAACATCGCCCCGCCCTCGCGGTCGAGGTTGCCGGTGAGCGCGTTGAGGACGTCCACCAGCCAGCTCGCCAGGGTGCCGAACTCCTGGGTGCAGGTGCCGATGCGCCCGTAGACGGCCGCGCTCGGCGCCGCGGCGAGCTCGCGGGCGAGCCGGCGGATGGTGGCGGCGTCGACCCGGCAGACCGGGGCCACCGCCTCGGGGGTGAAGGGGGCCAGCGCGGCCCCCACCTCGTCGACCCCGCTGAGGTGGCCGGCGAGCCGCCCCGGCGCCACCAGCCCCTCGGCGAAGAGGGTGCTCGCCATCGCCGCCAGCAGGTGGGCGTCGGTGCCCGGCCGGATGGCGACGTGCTCGTCCGCCGCCTCGGCGGTGCGGCTGCGCCGCGGGTCGACCACCACCAGCCGGCCACCCCGCTCCCGCAGCCGCCGCAGCCGGCCGCGCATGTCGGGCGCGGTCATCAGGCTGCCGTTCGACTCCAGCGGGTTGGCGCCGAGGATCAGCAGGTGCTGGGTGCGGTCGACGTCGGGGACGGGGATGCTCAGCGGCGCGCCGAACATCAGCCCGCTGCTGACGTGCTTGGGCATCTGGTCGAGGGTGCTCGCCGAGTAGATGTTGGGGGTGCCGGCGGCGCGGAGCATGTGCGGGAGGTAGAGGGCGCCGGCGATCCCGTGGGCGTTGGGGTTGCCGGCGTAGACGGCGAGGGCCTGGCGGCCGTGCCCGGCGAGCACCGCGCCCAGGCCCCGCTCCACCTCGGCGAACGCCTCCTCCCAGCCCGCCGGCCGGAGCTCACCGTCGCGGCGCACCAGCGGGGTGCGCACCCGGTCGGGGTCGCGCTCCAGGGCCGACACCCCGACCGCCTTGGGGCAGATGTAGCCGTGGCTGAGGACGTCCTCGCGGTCGCCGCGCACCGAGAGCACCTCGCGATCGCGCAGCGTCAGCTCGAGACCGCAGGTGGCCTCGCAGAGCGGGCAGGTGCGCAGCGCGGTGCGGTCGGGCATACCGGGCGCCTCAGATCTCCGGGACGGGGACGCTCCCGCTGAGGATGGTCCCGCCGCCGTCGCTGCATCGTACGACGAGCTCGCCGTCGAGCCGTCCCAGCGCCTCCTGCAGCGAGGCCAGGGCGGGGTCGAGGGGCTGGTCGGGCGAGGCCGGCCCGTCGTCCTCGACGTCGACCCCGCACCGCCGGGGCGTGTACTGGAGGGTGACCAGGACCGAGGACGCCTCCGCCCGGGTGGCGACGACGTGCAGCCCCACCCGCACCACCGCGAGCAGCACCATCTCCTGCTCGGCGAGCAGGTCGTAGGGCTCGCCGATCACCGCGAAGTCGGCGGCGAGGTCGGTGAGGCTGGCGAGGCCCTCGACGTCGACCCCGATGGCGGCGGGCAGCCCCTCGGCGACCGGCTCGAGGGCGCGGAGCACCTCCTCGAGCCAGGCGGCGGCCTCGGCGGCCTGGGCCTCGATGCTGCGAAGGTCGGCGAGGATGTCGGCGTCGGTGGTGGCGGACACAGTCTCGCTCGCCTTGTGGGCGGCCTCGCTGATGTCGATCAGCCAGGGGCCGAGGCTGGCGCAGAGGTCGCGGGAGATCCTCCGCCGCTCCTCGAGCGCGCTGCGCCGGGCGGCGCGGCCGGTGTGCATCGCCGTCCCCAGCACCGGGCCGAGCGCGGCCGCGAACTCGAGCGCGAGCCCGCGGGCACGGTCGCCGACGTGGCCCGGGGTGCGGTTCATCCCATAGAGGACGCCGATCACCTCGCCGCGGTCCTTGATGGGCACGCCGAGCATGCCGTGGACGCCCTCCTGGCGCACCAGCCGCTGGATCAGCCGCTCCGAGTCGGGGCCGACAGCGACCCGGAGGCCGTCGCGGATCATCTCGGTGCGCACCCCCCAGCCGCCCCGGGTGACGAGCGCGTCGGGCGCCTCGCGGATGCTCACCCCGGAGGCGTCGGTGCCGACGAGCTCGCCGAACTCGCGGGCGGCGCGCCGCGCCAGGGTGGTGATGTCGAGCAGGCCGGTGAGCCGTCGTGATGCCTGGGACAGCCGAACCAGGTCGTCCGCGGCCACCGAGTCCGCGAGCGCGGGACGGCGTCTCATGGGCGCAACGATCGCGGCCGCACCGGTGGGCTGGGAATCCCCCGTTGTGAGTCAGGCTTTGCCGGAAAGAGGCGGGGACCTCAGGAGGTGCCGGTGGGGAGGCTCGCGTGGAGGGTCATGCCCCCGTCCTCGTTGGCCCCCAGCACCAGCTCGCCGCCGACCCGGGCGAGCCGCTGGCTCAGCGACGCCAGCCCGTAGTGGCAGCCGTCCCGGGGCACGTCGGTGACCGTGAAGTCCTCCGGCAGCCCGGTTCCGTCGTCCTGGATGAGCACGTCGGCGCTGTCCACGCCGTAGTGGAGGGTGATCACCACCGAGCTGGCGTGGGCGTGCTTGCCCACGTTGTGCAGGCCCTCCCGGACCACCGCCACCAGCACCGACTCCTGCTCACCGCTGAGCTCGTACGGCTCGCCGATGACCGCGAGGTCGGCGGCGATCCCGGTGAAGTTCGCGAAGCTGCTCACGTCCATCCTGACCACCGCGGGGAGCCCCTCCTCGCTGTTGGCGGGGGCGAGGGCGCGGAGGATGTCGCGGAGCGAGGACGCCGCCTGCGAGGCCCGGGCCTCGATGCACCTCAGCTCGGTGAGCAGGTCCTCGGCGGCGGCGGGCAGGGCGTCGCTGGTGCGCCGCACCGCGGTGCCGATGCCGAAGAGCAGCGGGCTGAGGTTGTCGTGGAGGTCGCGCGAGATCCGCTGACGCTCCTCGAGCGCGCTCAGCCGCGAGGCGCGGCGGGCGTGCATGGCCGCGCCCAGCGCCGGACCCAGCGTGCCGGCGAACTCCACCGCCAGGGTCTGGGCGCGATCGCCGATCTCGCCGGGCGACCGGTTGGCCGCATAGAGCACGCCGATCACCCGTCCGCGGAAGCAGATCGGCACGCCGAGCATCGCCCGGACGCCCTCGGTGCGCATCGACTCGACCAGCCGCGGCGAGATCGAGCTCTCGCAGTTGTAGTCGGCGACCGCCACCGGACGCGCCGAGCCCAGCACCCGCCCGCCGACGCCGTCGCCCATGGGGATCTCGAGGCCGTTGCGCACCCGGTCGTTGCGGATGTGCCAGCCGGCCCGGGTCACCACCAGGTTCTGCCCCTCGCGCAGACCCAGCGCGGTGACGTCGGTGCCCACCAGCGCGCCGAGCTCGCGGGTCGCGCGCCCGGCGATCGTGGAGGCGTTCAGCAGACCGGTGACCCGGCGCGACGCCGCCGAGAGTTTGAGCAGGTCCGCGACGGCAACACAGGCAGAGCCGTCGTCCCTGGATGGCATTGCTCGCCGCCTCCGGGGGATCGGGTTGACAACGGCCAGGGGCCTCGCCCCCGGCCGCGAAGGTCATCCCGCCCCACCTCCACTTCCGCGCATGGTGTGTGCGGCGGGGCCGATATGTCAAGCCGCAGGCGGCCGAACGTCCGGGAGGCGGCGGAGCCGGCGGCGCACCACCCACGCGACCACGGCGAGGGCGGCGACCGGCAGGATCGTGACCGCGACCAGCAGGCCCCCGGCGATCAGCTGGAGCGCGTTCCCCGCGCCGGTGCGCAGCGCGTGGAGCAGGGCGGGCTCGCTCGGGTCGGGCGGGGCGACCGCCGGCCTGGCGTCCTTCTCGGCGAGGCCGATGCTCGCGGTGGCGAGGTCGACGCGGGCGTTGACGGCATTGAGGGCGCCCTGCTCCTGGTCGACCTCGAGCTGGACCTGGGCGATCTGCTGCTCCAGCGAGGCCACCTCCGCGATCGAGCCGGTGCGGTCGCGCAGCCGCTCCAGCGCGGTGCGGTGGGCGATCGACGCCGCCAGCCGGGCGCCGAGGTCGACGGTCTCGGCGGTGTGGTCCTGGCTGCCGTAGTTGAGCGCGGACACGGTGAAGGTGGAGGGCAGGCCTCCGATCAGCTCGCTGAGGTGGGCGGCGGGCACCTTGACGGTGACCGCGCCCGAGGAGATCCGGCCGGTCGAGTCCGGGGTGGTGGTGGACTCGACGACGAAGCCGCCAAGCCCCGTGGCCCGGTTCACCACCGCGTCGAAGGCGTCGAGGAAGCCGCCGTGGGGCACGACGTACCGGGCGTTCACGGTGCGCTCGACCCGCCCCTGGGCGGTGCCGAGGTTGGCGGGGAGCGACGCGGGGCCGGGCCCGCTCGCCGCCGTTCCGGAGCCGGCCGTGGACTTGCCGGCGAGGGCGGCCGAGTCCTGGGCCGCCGAGGCCGGGCCCTGCTGGGGTGCGGGGACGGGGGCGTATGCGGGGGCCCGGGGGGCGGATCCCTGGGCGTTGGCGAGCCCGGCGGTGCTGGAGCCCGGCGCCGCCGCGTCTCCGCAGGCGGCGGCGAGCAGGGCACAGCAGGCGAGGAGCAGGCAGCGGATGGTGCGGCCGGGCATGGATGGGTCCCCCTCTGGTCCTTCGGTCGACCATATCGACGCGGCGGGGGGCCCGCGGGTTCCCGACGTCAGCTGGGGCGGGGGTGCACGGGGTCGGCGTCGCCGACGGGGTCAGGCCGCCCTCGCCGCCATCTCATCGCCCATCCGCTGCTGGATGCGCTCCTGCACGTCGAAGAGCACGTCGAGGACGCGGGCCGGCCGCGGCTGGGTGCCCATGGTGCGGGCGAGGCGGCGGCTGTGGCGGCGCACGAACCGGCGGATCTCGGTCACCAGCGGCTCGGGCGCGGTGCCGTGGTCGAGCTCGACGAGGTCCTCCATCGCTGCCGCGTAGGCCTCGGCGCGGGTCAGCTCGGCGCGGGCGGCGATCCGCTCCTCACGAGCGCGCTCGTCGGCGCGGGCGGCCCGCTCCATCTCCCGGACGGCATCCCTCAGCATCGGCCCTCTCCCTCCATCTTGTTCCGCGGCCGGACCCGTTCCCCGGCCGATCGATCAGCGAAGTGTGATAGCACAGTGCACACTATAAGCCATAGCGTGACTGATGGTAAAGAGGGTCGTCAGGTCGACGGCAGCCGCCGGTTCGCATACTCCCGGATGCGGGATCAGCGGGGGAGGAGCCATGGAGGGGCACGGGGGGCATGTCGCCGCCGAGGTGCTGCGGCGGCGCGGCGTCGACACGGTGTTCACCCTCTCGGGGGGCCACCTGTTTCCGATCTACGACGGCCTGGTCGAGCGCGGCATCCGCCTCGTCGACACCCGCCAGGAGCAGACCGCGGCGTTCGCCGCCGAGGGCTGGTCGAAGCTGACCCGGCGCCTGGGGGTGGCCATGGTCACCGCCGGCCCGGGAGTCACCAATGCGATGAGCGCGATCGCCGGCGCCCACCTCGCCGGATCGCCACTGATGGTGCTCGGCGGCCGTGCCCCGGAGGCACGCTGGGGCAGCGGCTCGCTCCAGGAGCTCGACCACCTGCCCCTGGTGGCGAGCATCTGCCGGCGGGCCGCCACCGCGACCTCGCCCGCCACCCTCGCCGCCGAGGTCGAGGCCACCGCCGCCGCCGCGCTCACCGCCCACCGGGGGCCCGCCTTCCTCGACGTGCCCCTCGACGTCCTCCTCTCCACCACCGACCCCGCCCTGCCCGAGCCGGTGGTCGCCGAGCGTCCCGCGCCCGATCCCGACGCCGTCGCCAGGGTGGCCGACCTCCTCCTCGCCGCCGAGCGGCCGGTGCTCATCGCCGGCTCCGACCTCTACTGGGACGGCGGCGAGGCGGCGCTGGTGCGCTGCGCCGAGGCGCTGGGCCTGCCCGTCTTCACCAGCGGGCTGGCTCGCGGGACCATCCCCGGTGACCACCCCCTCGCCCTCGCCCGCTGCCGCGGCCGCGCCCTCGCCGAGGCCGACCTCGTGGTCGCCGCGGGCGTGCCCCTCGACTTCCGGCTGAGGTTCGGCGAGCTGGGGGCGGCGAGGGTGGTCCACCTCTGCGACAGCCCCGGGCAGGTGGCCCGGCACGTGACCCCGGCGGCGTCGGCAGCGGGCGACCTCGGCGCCATCCTCGACCTGGTGGTGGCCGCCGCCGAGCGCCGCGGGGCGCGGCCCTGCCGCACCGGCTGGCTGGGACGGCTCGGCGACGAGGAGGCGGCACTGCGGGCGCGCGAGACCGCCGAGCTGGAGGCGGAGGCCTCGCCGATCCGCCCCGGACGCATCTACGGCGAGCTGCGCCGCCGCCTCGACCGCGACGCCGTGGTCATCGGCGACGGCGGCGACTTCGTCTCCTACGCCGGCCGGCTGCTCGACACCTTCCAGCCCGGCTGCTTCCTCGACCCCGGGCCCTACGGGTGCCTCGGCACCGGCGCCGGCTACGCGATCGCGGCGCGGCTCGCCCACCCCGACCGCCAGGTCGTGCTGCTCCTCGGCGACGGCGCCGCCGGCTTCTCGCTGCTCGACGTCGACACCCTGGTGCGGTTCAACCTCCCTGTTGTGGTCATCGTGGGCAACAACAACGGATGGGGCCTGGAGAGGTCGGCGATGCAGCAGTGGTTCGGCTACCACGTCGCCGCCGAGCTGCGCCCCGGCACCCGCTACGACGAGGTGGTGCACGCCCTCGGCGGCCACGGCGAGCTGGTCACCGAGAGCGCCTGCATCGGCCCGGCGATCGACCGCGCATTCGCCGCCGGCGTGCCCGCTCTGGTCAACGTGCTCACCGATCCTGACGACGTGTACCCGCGGCGCACCGCGCTCGGATAGTCAGAACGGCGGGTCCGCGGGTTCTTCAGCGTCCCGAAAGGGGCGTCATCGCATACTGAGGCGCGGGCAGAACGTGTCCAACACCGCGACGACGCCTGATGTCCTGAAAGGGAGAACCGCCTCATGCGCTCCGAGATGTTGATGACCGAGAACCGGCCCCGGGAGGCCGCAACCGGCGACCACCGCCTCACCGCACGTGCGGTCGCCGTGGTCGCGCTCGGTGCGGTTGCCTTGATCCATCTGATCGACGCGCCGAGTAAGTTCCAGGAGACGCCATATGTGGGAGCGCTGTACGTCGCGCTGATGGCGGGTGCCCTGCTCGCCGCCGCGATCCTCCTCCGCCGCGATGACCGTCGAACCTGGGCGGCGGTCGTGGCGCTCAACGGCGGCGCGATCGTCGCCTATGCGCTCTCCCGGACCACCGGCCTGCCCCTGTCGAGCGGCGACATCGGCCACTGGGGCGAACCGCTGGGCATGGCCGCCCTCTTCGTCGAGGGGGTGCTGGTCGTCCTCGCCGCGAGCAGCCTCAACGAGGTCTGAGCGCGACGTCGAGGACGGAGCAGCCCGAGCGAACTCAGGCTTCGACCAGCTCCGGCGAGGGCGTCATCAGGTGGTGGTGCTCTGCGAGGTACTCGCGGAGGGCGATCAGGGCGGCGATGCCGTCGCCGACGGCGGAGCCGAGCTGCTTGGTCGAGCCCTGGCGGGCGTCGCCGGCGGCGAAGATGCCGCCCTGGCTGGTGCGGAAGCGGCCGTCGGTGCGGATGAAGCCGCGCTCGTCGAGGTCGACGAGGCCGCGCAGGAAGCCGGTGTTGGGGTCGAGCCCGATGAAGACGAAGGCGGCGGCGGGCTGGAGCACGGTCTCGTCCCCGCTGGCCCGGTCGCGGATCACCACCTCGGAGAGCCGGTGGTCGCCGCGCAGCTCCTTCACCTCGCTCCCGAGGTGGACGGCGAAGCGTGGATCGTCGGTCACCCGGTCGACCAGCAGCCGTGAGGCGGTGAGCTCGGGCTCGCGCTGGACGATGTGGACCTTCTTCGTGAACTGGGTGAGGAACACCCCCTCCTCGAGCGCGGAGTTACCCCCGCCGACCACCACCAGCTCGTCGCTGCCGCGGTAGAAGGGGCCGTCGCAGGTGGCGCAGAAATGGACGCCGGCGCCGATCAGGTCGTCCTCGCCGGGGACACCGAGGCGGCGGTAGGTCGATCCCGGGGCGGCGAGCACGGCGTGGGCGGCGATCCGCTGCCCCGAGCCCAGCCGGAGGCAGAGGTCGTCGCCGTCGCGGTCGATCGCCTCGACACCGACCGCGGAGAGCAGCTCGACCCCGTAGCGGCGGGCCTGGGCGATGAAGCGGTCGGCGAGCTCGCCCCCGCCCACGCCCTCGGGGAAGCCGGGATAGTTGTCGATGCGCTCGGTCACCCCGGCCTGGCCGCCGAGGGCGCTGCGATCGACGACGATCGCGTCGATGCCCTCGCGGGCGGCGTAGATCGCCGCCGCCAGGCCGGCCGGGCCGCCGCCGACGATGGCCAGGTCGTAGAAGGGACGCTGGGCCTCGAGGGTCAGCCCCAGCCGCCCGGCCAGCTCCTCGTTGGAGGGGTCGATGAGGGGATCGCCGTCCCTGAACACGACCGTGGGGATGGTGCGGCCGCCCTTCTGCAGCTCCTCGACGATCCGCAGCCCCTCGGCGTCCTGGTCGATGTCGACCCAGTCGTAGGCGACCCGCTGCTCGCCGAGGAACTTCTTCGCACGCCGGCAGTCGGGGCACCACGGCGCCCCGTAGACGGTCACCTCGGCCATGTCGAGCCTCCAGGGGTGGGGTCGGGATTCGTCCTGGCCTCATGGTGCCGCGGCGGCGTGTCGATGGGGTGACACGGCGGCCCCTCCCCCACAACTCAGCCAGCCGGCCCAACCTGGTTCCCGGTGGCGATCCGACGCCGGAGCCCGAGGCTCGCCCGATATCGCGTCGAGCGTCCTCTCCCCTCCTGGACGACCAGACCCGCGTCGAGCAGCCGACGGAAGTCGAGGCTGGCGGTGATCGGGGAGACTCCCGCCTCCGCGGAATAGCCGGCGCGGTCGAGGTAGCCAGTCAGGGCGCGCTCGAGGGCAATGACGAAGCGGTCGGGCCAGCCGAGGCTGGCGACGAGCGCCTCGCAGCTCTCCCAGCGTGCCGCCGCCGCCTCGATCTCGCGCAGCCGTCGCTCCGCCTGCTCGAGATGTGCGGCGACGCAGAACCGGACCCAGCCGGTGGCGTCGCGGCTGGGGTTGTACCGCGGCCCCTGCGCCCCCTGGAGCGCGGTGTAGTAGGCGTCGGTGCGCTCGCCGAGGTACTCCTCGATCGATGCGAACTCGGGCGCCACCAGTCCGTCCCGGGCGAGAACGAGCGACTGGACGATGCGGGCCAGACGTCCGTTGCCGTCCTGGAAGGGATGGACGGACACCACGTGGAGGTGCGCCATCGCCGCGCGGACGATGGGATGGGCCGCCTCTGCCTCTGCGCCACTCAGCCACCCGATCACCTCCTCCATGAGCCCGGGCACCTCCTCTGCGTCAGGAGCCCTGTACGCAATGGACCCGTCTCGGTGGGTGACGCTGACCGGCCCCCGCCTCCAGCGCCCCGGGCGCACCTCCGGCTGGAAGTGACAGACCTCGAAGTGAAGGTCGAGGATCACACGGGTCGACCACTCGAAGCCCGGGTCCTCTCCCATCGCGGAGACATGGTCCATCGCATGGCCGTAGCAGGCGACGGCCAGCCGGCTCGTCTCATCGGCATTCGGCACCACCTCACGGCTGATGAGAGCCGCGGCGTCCTCCAGCGGCACGCGATATCCCTCGATCGACGTCGAGCTGTCGACCGCCCGGGCCATGACGAGGCGCCGGAGACCTCCCATCCACCGCAGCGGCTGCCGGGTGCCCACATGGAGACGCTCCCGCAGGACGTCGAGCCGGGCCAGGTCGCGCTGGATCGTTCGCGGCAGAGCCGGCAGCCGATGGATCATTATGCGATTATACGATTGTTCGATATTTGGCCGACCGTGCTGGCGATCTGCCGGCCGCCGCCGCCCTGCCGCCGGCTGCTGAGGTCCGGCTCTAGATCAGTCCGCGCCGCGAGGCGACCACCACGGTCTCGACGCGGTTGCGGGTCTGCAGCTTCTCCTGGGCGGAGCGGACGTACGTCTTCACGGTCTGCTCGCCGATGCCGAGCTCGCCGGCGATCTCGCTGTTGCTGAGGCCGCGCGCCACCAGCTTGATCACCTGGGTCTCGCGGGGCGAGAGCAGGCTGCTGCCGCCGCGTGGCACCACCAGCTCGCTGACCACCTTGGGATCGAAGACCTGGCCGCCGCGGGCGATGCGGAGCACGGCGTGGACGAGGTCGTAGCGCTCCACGTCCTTGAGCAGGTAGCCCTGCGCCCCCAGCGACATGTAGTCGCGGGCCATCCCGGTCTCGAGGAAGGCGCTGAGCACCACGATCCGCACCTCGGGGGCGCTCTGGCGCAGCGCGACGCAGACGTCGAGCCCGCTGATCCCCGGCAGCCGCGAGTCGAGCACGAGAATGTCCGGGTGGAGCGCGGGCACCTCCTGGACGGCCGCCTCACCGGTGCCCCACTCCCCCACCACCTCGATGCGGGGGTCCTCGGTGAGCACCCGGCGGATGCCCTCGCGGACCAGCTCGTGGTCGTCGACGATGCCGACGCGGATGGTCTCAGCCACCGCCGACCCTCACCGCGGGCTGGAGCGGGATGTCGCCGCGCAGGGCGAAGCCGCCGTCCTCGAGCGGGCCTGCCTGGAGCCCGCCGCCGAGCAGCTCGAGGCGCTGGCGGATGAGCCGCAGCCCGAGCGACGGGCCGTCGTCGACGCCCCCCTGGCGGCTGCCGGCGCCGTCGTCCTCGAGGGTCACCGAGACCTCGCGGACCCCGTAGTTGACGCGGAGGATGGCGTGGCGCGCCCCGGAGTGCTTCAGCACGTTCTGCACGCCCTCGCGGGCGAGCTCGACGAGGGCGCGGCGGGCCCCCTCGGGCAGGGCGTGCTCGTCGCCGAGCACCACCATCTCCGCGCTGACGCCGGCGTCGCGCAGGCGCTGGACGTGGGGGAGCATGTCGTCGACCACCCGTGCCGACGAGCGCGAGAGGCTGGTGGTGGCGCTGATGGCGCGGCGCAGCTCGCTGGTCGCCGACGAGGCCAGCAGGCGGATCTCGTCGACCTGGCCGCGCAGGGTGGCGTCGCCGTTCATCGTGGTGCTGGCGTGGCGGGCGAGCAGGCCGACCCGGTAGAGCTGCTGGGCGACGGTGTCATGGAGCTCCTCGGCCAGCCGGAGGCGTTCTCGCTGCACGTCGAGCATCCGCTCGCGCAGCTCCAGGGACGCGTTGACCATCGCCGCGGTGGTGAGCTGCACCAGGGTGGCCAGCCAGGTGCGGCTCTCGTCGTCGATGTCGGAGACCTCGGCGACGAACGCCTCGACGCTCTCGAGCGCGCTGTCGCCACTGATCTCGATGGTATCCCAGAGCATCGAGCCGCCACCCGCGATCCGCATCTCGTCACCGTGGTCCCAGACCAGGGTGGTGCCGTCCTCGGACACGGTCATCAGGCGCGCGGCGGCGAGCGATCCGGAGCTCGCGGAGATCGCGCCGCCGGCCCCGACCAGGGCGGCGCCGCGCACCGCGTCGAGGTTGAGGGCGACCTCGACCGCAACCTGGCGCACCGCGTCGGGGCCGTGCGCCGCGAGCAGCCGCTGGCCGCCCTCGAGGAGCATCCGGAGCCGGTCGGCGAGCACCCGCACCGACTCCAGCAGCCCGACGTTGGTGCGCACCTCCTGGGCGCTGCGGCTGGCCGCGTCGGCCACCTCCTCGTACAGCGAGATGGTCCGCAGCAGGATGGCGCCGGCGCGGGAGGCGAGGGTGAGGAAGGTGCGGTCGCGGGGCGGCAGGATCGCCGGCAGCTGCCAGAGCAGGGTGGCGCAGTGGTCGCCGAGGACGACGCTGGTGGCGGCGACACCCCCGCGGATGAAGAGCTCACCCTGGGGCTGGCCACCGGCGGCGGCGGGCAGCTCGGGCACGACCCCGCCCAGCGCCCCCTCATCGAGCCGGCGCACCCCGTGGCGGTCGACCTCGAGGACGCTGGTGCCCTGCTGGCCCTGCTGCACCAGCCGCAGCGTGCCCACCGCGATGCCCTGGGCGACGCCGCGATGGAGGGCGGTGAGCACCGACTCGACGGTGGGCTGGCGGAGGCCGTCCCAGAGGATCTGGTTGATGGCGTCCAGCTCCTCGATGCGCTGCTGCTGCTCCTCGCTGCGCTGCAGCTTGGAGAGGCCCACCGCCAGCGACCGGGCGGCGTCGGGGAGCACGTCGGTGAGCCGCCGCGAGATCCGCGCCGTCCCGGTCTCGACGAGGATCACGCCGGTGCACTCGTCGGCGTTCCAGAGGGCGATGCCCAGCCAGCTGAGGCCGTCGTCGAAGGTGCCGGCCTGGTAGCCGCCGGCGCTGTTCCGCACCGCGAAGGCGGTGGTCAGCACCGTGTTCGGCCGCGCCGAGGACGCCCCCGGGCCGCCCGAGGCGAGCAGCTCCAGCCGGTCCTCCGGCACCACCCGCACCAGGTGGACGGCGGCGGCGCCCATGCGCATCGCCAGCCGCATCAGGGTGACCCGCAGGTGGTCGGGCTGGGTGTCGTCGGAGAGGATCGAGGCGGTGACCGTGCGCACGCTGTCGAGCAGGTCGGCGCGGCTCTCGGCGGCGGAGCGCACCGTGGTGAGCACCGAGACCACAGTCCCGCAGATCACGAAATAGCCGAGCCGCCAGCCCAGGGTCTGGAATGCCGCGGCGCCGTGGAGGCTGCCCGCCGCCCAGCACCCGAGGGTGTAGATGAGCGCGTAGAAGCAGGGGATGCCGGCGGTCAGCGAGCCGCCGTAGCGCAGCGCCACGCTGGCGATGGCGGGGAAGAAGACCAGGTAGATCTCGCTGTCGAGGCCGCCGGTCTGGGCGACCATGGCGGTGATGCAGAGCGGGTCGACGACGGTGGCCACGGCGGGGACGAGCGCGCGGGTCCGGGGCAGCCGCAGCCCCACCGCCATCGCCAGCGGGTAGACGAGGAGGACGGCCTCGTCGATCGCCAGCCGCGTCCCCCGGCCGGTGCCGGGGATGCCGGGGAGGACGGCGTAGACCACCAGGCTGAGCACGCAGGCGAGGCGGATCCAGTTGACGGCGCCCTCGACGGACTCCTGGACCGTCCTCGAGCCGGCGGTCGAATCCCGCGCCGAAGCGGCACCCCCCCGCCCTGAGTGCGCCGGTGGGCCCGGGAACGGCTCCCTCATTGGAGAGAGAGTACGCCCCGAACGCACTATTCGGTGAACACCCGTTTCCGTCCGGCGACGGACGGCGCGTTGTGGGGCGGTATCCTGCCATTGTGGCCGACAGCTGCGAGAACCCCACAAAGCGCACAGACGGTGCAGCGCAGCCACTGCGGCGCGACCCCGGCCACCCCAGCCGCCGCACCGGCCTGGTCCGCGTCGACGGCCTCGACCTGCGGGTCGCGGTGGAGGGCGAGGGGCCGCCGCTGCTGCTGATCAACGGGATCGGCGCCAACATCGAGATGTGGGCCCCCTTCGTCGCCCAGCTGCGCGACCGCCAGGTCATCCTCTTCGACGCCCCGGGCACCGGGTACTCCTCGCGGACCCGCCAGCCGGTGCGGATGCGGCGGCTCAGCCGGATCGTCACCGGCCTGCTCGACCACCTCGGCCACCAGCGGGTCGACGTGCTCGGCTACTCCTTCGGCGGCGCCCTCGCCCAGCAGCTCGCCCACCAGTCGCCGGAGCGGGTCCGCCGCCTGGTGCTCGCCGGCACGATGTGCGGCATCGGGGTGCCCGCCAACCCCCTGGTGCTGGCGCTGATGGCCACCCCCCTGCGCTACTACTCGCGCACCCACCTCGAGCGGATCTCGCCGCGGATCTACGGGGGGCGCAGCCGCCGCGAGCCCGAGGTGCTCCGCCGCCACCTGGCGGCCCGGTTGACCCGGCCGCCGAGCATGCTCGGCTACCAGTGGCAGCTCTACGCCCTGGCGGGGTGGTCGAGCCTGCTCTGGCTCCACCGCCTCGAGCAGCCGACCCTGGTGCTCCACGGCGAGAAGGACCCGATCGTGCCGCTGGTCAACTCCCGGCTGATGGCCAGCCGCATCCCGAGGGCCCGGCTCCACGTGCTGCCCGCGGCCGGGCACCTCTTCCTCATCGACCAGCCCGAGGAGCCCGCGGCGATGGTGATGGACTTCCTCGACCGCGACGCCGCCTGATCAGGAGAGACACCCGAATGTTCGACGAGGACGAGCTGCTCAGCCGGATCGAGGACGGCGTCCTGTCCCTGGTGCGGCTGGTGCACGAGGCCAACCTGAGCGTGCTCGGCGCCATCGGCGACAGCCTGCCGACGCCGCCGTGGGTCGACATCGTGCCCGCGGCGCCCCGGCTGCTCGACCACGGCTTCCGCTTCGCCTCCCGGCTGCTCGACCTCCAGCGCCACTACAGCCTCGAGTACCTGGCGCTGCTCGGTGGTCCCGACCCGGGCGAGACCGGCTCCGCGGCCTGAGCTCCTGCCCTCAGCCCCCGGCGGGGCCGAATTCGAGGCGGTAGCGCACCGTGGGAACGCCGGCGATGCCCTCGCACTCGTCGCGGCGGGCGCCGTCGGCGGAGAGCCCCGCCACCTCGTAGAAGCGGCGGGCGCGCTCGGCGCTCTCCAGGACCCAGAGCGTCACCACCTCGGAACCGCGGCCGCGGAGGTCGGCGAGCGCCCTGGAGAAGAGGCTGTTGCCGACCCCGAAGCCGATCAGGTCGGGCTCGACGTAGAGCGCGTAGACCTCGTCGCGGCCCTCGGGGGCGTCGGCGTCACGCGAGGGGCCGGTGTGGCAGTAGCCGACGATCTTGCCGCCGGCGAAGGCCACCCAGAGCCGCTCCTCGCCGCGCTCGCCGCGGGCGATCGCCTGCCACTCCTCCTCGTCGAGGGGCATCTCGTGGAGCACCGCGTCGGGGAGCGTCCCCCGGTAGGCCGCCTGCCAGGCGCGGCTGCGCAGCGCACCGATCGCCCAGCCCTCGTTCTCGACGGCGGGCCTGACCTCGACCACGGCGGGCTCCTCCTCTGCTGGGACGGACACGGCGGCGGGCAGCGGACTATAGCGGAGCGCTCCCCCCGGCGCGGTGCCGGGTACCCTCGGCCGGTGCGCCCTCCCCGCCCCCGCGCCGCGCTGGTGGCCGCCGCCCTCCTGGCGGCCGGCTGCGGCGGCGCCACCGCCACCCCGCCGCCGGTCCAGGACCACGTCCACGCCGCGGTCCCCGGCGCCCGGCCCGGCGAGATCCTCCTCGGCACCCACTACGGGCTGCGCATCTCCGAGGACGGGGGCCGGACCTGGCCGGCGGCCGGCGACCTCGCCCACGCCCAGATCCGCCTGCTCACCGCCACCGGCGGCGGCTTCGTCGCCGTCACCGGGACCGACGGGGGTGCCGCGCAGACCCTCTTCTCCGCCGACGGGCGGCGCTGGCAGCCGGCCACCGGGATGCCCTCCGGTCGCCCGGTCGCCGCGCTCGTCGCCGGCGCGGCGCCGGGGACGGCCTGGGCCGAGGTCACCGGCACCGGCGTGGTCGGCAGCGACGACGGCGGCCGGAGCTGGCATGCGGTGCTGCCCACGCCGCTGACCATCAACGACCTCGCCGCCGGGGTCGACGGGCCCGACCTCCTCGCCTACGCCTCGAGCGCGGGGGTCTTCCTCGCCCGGGGCGCCCAGCTGGTGCCGGTCTTCGACGCCGCGGTGCTCGACGGCGACGTGCAGACGGTCCAGCGCTGGGCGGCCTGCCCCCGCTGCCTGGTGGCCAGCCTGCCCGGCGCGGTCGCCACCAGCGCCGACGGCGGCCGCCACTGGAGCTCGCACCCCACCCGCCTGCCCTTCACCGCGGTGCAGTCGTGGGCGGGGGGCGGGCCGGCCCTGCTCGGCCTGGTGCCCGCCCCCGCCACGGCCGATCACGGCGTCTACCTCTCCACCGACGCCGCCGCCACCTGGACCAGGGTGGTGGACGCCCCGCTGGTCGACCGCCTCCTCCTCCCCACCGCGGCGGACGCGCCGCTGCTCGCCTTCCGCTGGGGGATCGCGGTGTACCGGAGCACCGACGCCGGCCGGACCTGGACGGCCGAGGGCCCGCTGCACGGCTGACCGGCGGCGCCGGCGGTTTGACTCCCCCCGGCGCGGCGGCCACACTCGCCGGATGAGGCGGCTGCGCCTGCTGCTGATCGGGGCCTTGCTGCTCTCCCCCCTCCTCGTGGTCTCGGCGCCCGCCACCCACGCCCAGGGCGGCGCCGTCTGCACCTTCGCGGCGAACTTCCGGGTGCTGCCCGGGTTCTCGACGGTGCCGAGCCGGGGGACGTTCAGCACCGGAGGCGAGACCGGGACCATCGACTGCGTGGGGGCGGTGTTCGGAGTGCCGGTGGTCGGTGCCGGCACCTTCGGGTTCGAGGGCGAGTACGGCACCGGCGCCTCGGGCGGCGACACCTGCTCTGACGGCGCCGGGCGCGGGACCTACTCGCTGCACCTGCCCACCCCCTTCGGGGTGGTCCACGAGAGGGGCACCTTCACCGAGGTGTTCGCGGGCAACGCCGGCCAGTTCACCGGCTCGGGCCCGGTGATGACGATCACCTGCGTCTACCAGTTCCGCCCCACCGAGGGCGACTGCGTCACCACCCCGGCGCGGGCGGAGACCCTCACCGGCCAGGGGGCGATCGTCGCCTGACCGCCTCCCGGGCACAATCGGGCTCCTCAACAGGCCCGAACCCGAGGACGAGCCCATGCCCGTGGCCCTCTACGAGAAGGGCGATCGCATCGCCGTGGTCACCCTCAACCGGCCGGAGGCGATGAACGCCATCAGCCCCGAGCTGCACGCCCGGCTGTGGGAGATCTGGGAGGACTTCCGTGACGACGACGCCGTCGACGTCGCCATCCTCACCGGCGCCGGGGACGCCTTCTGCGCCGGGGCCGATCTCAAGACCTACATGCCCCGATGGATCGGCGCCGGCTACCGCGAGGTGCGTGACAACGTCGCCACCGGGCTGGGCGGCCTCACCCGCGGCCTCCACCGCATCGACAAGCCGGTGATCGCCGCGGTCAACGGCTGGGCGCTCGCCGGCGGCCTGGAGACGGCGCTCGCCTGCGACATCCGCATCGCCTCGGACCGGGCCCGGTTCGGCTCCTTCGAGGCGCGCCGCGGCTTCCACCACGCCGACGGCGGCATCGTGCGCCTGGTGAACATCTGCGGCGCCGGGGTCGCCCTGGAGATGCTGCTGACCGCCGAGCCGATCGACGCCGAGCGGGCACTGCGCTGCAACCTGGTCTCCCGCGTCGTCCCCCACGAGCGGCTGATGGAGGAGGCGCACACCGTGGCCCGGCAGATCCTCCGCAACAGCCAGACCGCGGTGCGTTCGGCGAAGGAGACCATCCTCGACGTGATCGGCCGCCCCCTCGACGACCAGCTCCGCATCGAGGCGCTCAACGGCTACTCCAGCCTCGGCGCCGACACCGCCGAGCGGCTGCAGCGCTTCTACGACAGGACCGACGCCGGCCGCGCCGGCAGCCGGGAGACGCCCCTGCCCTGAGCCGGGGGCCGACCCCGCGCCCTCCCGGGTCAGGCGTCGGGCACCCAGCTGCCGTGGAAGCCGAAGGGCACCCGCTGGGGCAGCTCGACGCTCGCCACCGGCGGGGCGGCGAGGTCGGCCGCGTCGAGGATCACCAGCTGGGAGCGGTCGGTGGCGGCGTCGTGGAGGTAGGTGAGCAGCCACCCGTCCCCCTCGGCGCCGCCCTCGGCGGGGGCGAAGACCGCCTCGCCGGGGACGCGGCCGGGCCCGAAGTCGTGGCCCACGGTGGCGCCGGTGGCGAGGTCGTAGCGGACCAGCGCCGTCGCCGTGCCACCGAGCAGGTCGCCCGCGAGGGCGTAGCCGTACCGGTGGGGCAGGCCGGTGCGGCGCTCGTCGAGGCGGGGAAACTCGATGTGCCGGTCGTCGAGGGCGCCCTCGGAGACGGTGCCGGCCTCGAGGTCGACGGTCCAGCGGTGGAGCGTCGACGGTGGGAGGGTCTCGCCGCCGGGCCCGTCGCGCCACAGGTCGGGGTAGCGCACCGCGTCGAGCACCACGCTGCCTCCCTCGTCGTGGGCGTTGAGGGTGTGGAACACGTAGCAGGGCTCGATCTCGAACCAGCGCACCGGGGCGCCGGGGACGTCCCGGGGCATCACCCCGATGCGGGCGCCGTGGCTGTCGCTCCAGCGGTACGGCATGGTGCCCTGCATCGCCAGGCCGATGTCGAAGAGCACCGGCAGGTCGAGGAACACCACGTGCCCGCGGGTGATCGCGAAGTCGTGGATCATCGCCGGCCCGGGTACCTCGATCACCCGGCTCTCCACCAGCGCGCCGCCGGCGTCGCAGCGGTGGTAGGTGAGGTGGGGTGGCATGAACCCGTAGCCGAAGAAGTGCAGCTCGCCGGTGACCGGGCACTCCTTGGGATGGGCGGTCATCGCGGTGGCGAGGCGGCCGTCCATGTCGCTGACGCCCACGGTCTCGAGCTCGGGGGTCAGCTCGGTGGGCAGCGAGGACTCGACGAGCGCGTAGAGACGCCCGGCGTGGTGGACGATGTGGGTGTTGGCGACGCCGACGCTCAGGTCCACGGTGAGGTCGGGGCGCAGGAAGGGGGCGCCCTCGAGCGCCCGGGTGCGCACCCAGCGGTTGCGGTACCAGGCGGCCCGGCCCTCCTCGAGGCGCACCCCGTGGATCATGCCGTCGCCGAGGAACCAGTGCGGCGACGCGCCGTCGCGGGGGTTCGGCCCGTTCCGCAGGAAGCGGCCGTTGAGGCCCTCGGGGATCCGGCCGCGGACCGGGAGGTCGAGGGTGGTCAGCTCCTCGTGGACCGGGGCGAAGTTCCCGCGCAGGTGGAAGGGCAGGGTGCCGGTGACGCCGCTCACGCTCATCTGGGTCCCCCTCGGACGCGCCTGGTCGTCGATCGTCGAGGGAATGGTGCGCCTTCCCCGCGGTTCCGGGGGGTCGGGGTCAGCTCCTCGACTGGGACGCGGCGGTACGGCGGATGAGCACGGCGAGCGCCACCGCGGCGGCGAGGTCGACGGCCGCGAAGAGGGCGTAGAGCCACCACACGCTGGTGGTGGGGGTGGCGGCCGCGAGCCGCGGCGCGGTCACCGCCGCCGGGGCCGACAGCGAGCCGCCGGTGAGCGGCGGGGTGTCGTGGACGGGCACCGCCGGCACCGAGCGCACCACCGGGATGGCCACCACCGTGGCCGGCGGCGCGGCGGGCGGCGGGGCCGCCGGGACCACGGTCACATGGGGCACCACCCGGGCGACCGGGGCGGGGCGGACCGGTGCGGGGTGGGCGGGGGGCGCCGCGGGGGCGGCCGGGGCCACCACCGGGGTGCTCGGCGCCGGGGGCGCCGGGGCCGGCGGGGCGGCCACCGGGAGCAGGCAGCTGCCGCCGAGGCCGGCGGCGCAGGAGCTGCCGAGCAGGCAGACGGTCTGCCCGCAGCCGCCGGAATCGCCGACGGAGAGCAGGGTGCCGAGCTGGAGCGAGGCCGCCGACGCATCCCGGTAGGGGGGCACGACCAGGCTCAGCTGGAGGGCGATCAGCGCCACGTACCCGGCGATCGCCGCCGCCACCGCGGCGGTCATCCGCATCCGGCGCAGCGGGAGCCCGGCGTCGGCGGCGCGCAGCAGCGCCGCGGCGACTCCTCTCATCTCATCACCCTCTTCCATCCAGCCCGAGATCGGACCGTGGCCCGCCCCGGCCGGTGCCTCGATCCTAGTGCCCCGAACGCCTCGAGGTCAACGACCCTGAGACGAGGTCTCAGCGGAGGCGGGTGACCAGGAAGATGGCGCCGCCGCCCATCACCACGAGGAAGGCGAGGACGGTGAGCGGCAGCACGCTGCTCGAGTCGCCGCCGGGCTGGGGGTTGATCACCGTGGTCGCCCGGGTCGCCTGGGTGGTGGTCGCGGTGGTGTCGGATCCCAGGGCGCTGGCGCCGGTGTCGGTGAAGGCGACCGGGCTGGGGCTGGGCGTCGGCGGCGGCTTGGGGGTCGCCGTCGGCGGGATGCTCACGTTCCCGGGGAGCACCGCGTAGGTGAGGGTGGTGGTGGTGGTCGTGGTGGTCACGGTCGGAATCGGCGTGCCTGAAGGAATCGCGGTTGTAGTAGGTAGGCAGACCGTGCAGGCCGGCGGTGGGGCGGTCGGAGTGGCGGCGGGTTGCACTGACGTGGGCGGCAGTGTTGGTACCGCCGACGGGGTCGGGTCGGTGACCACCGCGCGAGTGGTGGCCGGGCTCAGCAGCAGCGCCACGAACCCGAGGAGTACGACGGTCGCCGCGATGGCACCGCGACGGGCGGCGCTCATCGGGAGGACTGCAGCTGAGAGGGTCTCTGGGACATCGCCTGAGGAGGTCGAACTGTACAGGGACGCGGTGCCGCGCCGTGTCCAGAGCGTCGCACCC
>DASXNK010000143.1 GCA_036495095.1 Candidatus Dormiibacterota bacterium
CGACCGCCCGCAGGATGTCGTCACCGGCCTCGTGCCCGTACTCGTCGTTGACCGCCTTGAGGTGGTCGACGTCGATCGCCAGCACGGCGAACCGGGCGCGCGGCAGGCCGGCGAGGTGGTCCTCGAAGTACCGCCGGTTGCGCAGGCCGGTGAGCGGGTCCGTCGACGCGGCGTCGCGCTGCCGGGCGTAGCTCAGGGCGTTGGAGATCGCCATCTCGGCGAGGCTCACGATGCCTCCGAGGCGCTGCACCAGGACCGGCTCGAAGACGCCGCGATCGCGATCCGAAACGGTGAGCAGCCCGAACACGGCGCCACCGACGTGGAGCGGGGCCACCAGCCAGGCGCGCAGCCCGGCGTCCCGCACCGCCTCGGCGGTGGTCGCGGGCATGGCGGTGCCGGCCATCTCGCCGCTGCCCATGCCGCCGGTGGCGACGGCCCGGGCCAGCTCCGGGTGGGTGTCCAGCCGGTATCGGGTGCCGGGGAAGCCGGCGAGCCCCTCCTCGTCCCGCTGCACCACCGAGACCGCGAACCCGCCCTCGAGCCGGAGGACCGTGGCCACGCACCGGCGAGCCCCGGGCGGCGACATCATCTCCGAGGAGGCACGCACCACCTCGGCGAGGACGCCGTCGAGCTCCAGCGACGAGGCCAGGGTCCGAGCCACCTCCTGCATCAGCGCCTGCTCGCGGGCGCGCATGCGCTCGGTGATCGCCACCGCCGCGTGCTCCCTCACCAGCAGGATCTGCCGGGTGAGCGCGAGCAGCGACACCGCGATGATGCCCGCCGCGAGCACCCGCGTGTCCTCGGCCCGAACCGCGCCCACGCACCACAGCGCGATCAGCGGGAGCAGCGCCAGGTACGGGAGGAGCACCCGCAGCGACACCGGGCCCTCCGGCGCCGAGTCGCTCCGGAGCCCTCGGGTGACGTCGCGGGAGGGGGTGGCCGCCAGCAGCAGGTAGCAGGCGCCGTATCCCAGCCCGACCTGCCAGCGGGGGGGCACACCGTGCGCGTCGGAGGCGATCTCCACCAGGTCGAGGAGGCTGATCAGGCCGAGCGCGAACACCATCAGGACCACGCCACCCGCGCGCCGGTGCGACGGGAGGCGGTAGAGCACCCACACGCCCCCGGCGAAGAGGCCGAGGTTCCCCGCCCAGGTGAGGGCGACGCCCGCCGCCCCGGCGCTCCCCAGCCGCCCCAGCGGCGGCAGCAGCACCGGCAGGCACGCCGCCAGCAGCGCCAGCACCAGCATGCCGACGTCGCAGAAGGTCGCCAGCCCGCTCTCGAACCCCTCCTCCTGGACGGCGCGGACGCACAGGGCGGCGAGCATGAACGGGTAGGCGGCGAGCACCGCGGCCACCGACACCGAGTCGAGCGCCGCGGTGTGGTGCCAGCGCGAGAGCGAGGAGACGGCGGCGGCGACGGCGAGGATGGCGAAGGCCGCGGTCAGCAGCCGCCAGAAGGTCGCCCGGTTGCGGTCGGGGGCGGCGGCGGCGCGGAGGGCGCAGATCAGGAGGATCCCGGCGTCGGCGAGCTCGGTGACCCCGCGTGCGGCGACGGCCCCGCCGTGGGCGGCCGTCACCCAGGCACCAGCGCCTCCGGCGGCGAGGGTTGCGCCGGCGAGCACGTTGCCGAACCCGTCACCGGACAGCGTCCGGCGCCGTCCTCCGATCGCGCGCGTGATGGTGGCGGGGATGATGCGCGCCACCCTATCGAGGGGCTGTGCAGCCGCGGCGAAGAACCCATGTAGTTGTGTGAAATGTCGTTCGACCGGCCCTGACCGTCCGGTGCGTGGGCGTGCCGCACAACCGTGCGTGACCAGGTTGGTGCGAGGAGGACGTCCACCCACGTCACCCCCATGCACCATGATCAGCCCACCGTGACCCTGACCCTGCACGTCGGATGTGAGCTCGCCCACGAGCTGCAGTGGCCGGTGCCGGCGCTGCTCCAGGTCGAGCCGCGCCGTGACCGCCCATTCCGGGTGGTCACCGAGCGGTTCGAGACCACCCCACCGGTGGACACCCACACCTATCTCGACGGCTACGGCAACGTCTGCCGCCGCCTGGTGATGCCGCCGGGCGAGAGCGTGATCGAGTACCACGCACGCGTCGAGGTGACCGAGGCGGTCGACGAGCTGGGCACCGGCGCGCGCCAGCACCCCGTCGACGAGCTCCCCGACGAGGTGCTGGTGTACACCCTCCCCAGCCGCCTCTGCGAGTCGGACACCCTCTCCAACACCGCCTGGAAGATGTTCGGTGGGTTCGAACCGGGATGGGCCCGGGCCCAGGCGATCTGCGACTGGGTCCACCAGAACCTCGACTTCGCGATGGGTTCCAGCAGACCGTCGACCTCCGCGTGCGACGTCTACGTGCAGCGCGTCGGCGTCTGCCGCGACTTCGCCCAGCTCGCCATCACCCTCTGCCGCGGGATCAACATCCCCGCCCGCTACGCCTTCGGCTACCTGCCCGACATCGGCGTCGACCCGCCCGACGAGCCCATGGACTTCTGCGCCTGGCTCGAGGTGTTCCTCGGCGGCCGCTGGTGGACCTTCGACCCCCGCAACAACCGGCGGCGCTGCGGTCGGGTGCTGATCGGGCTGGGACGCGACGCCATCGACACCGCCATGATCACCAGCTACGGCGCCGCGCCGCTCACCCGCATGACGGTCTGGGCCGAGCCCGCCGAGGAGGCGCCGTGACCCCCGAGGACGCCGCCAGCTGCCTCTCGATGGACTCGACCGAGGTCGCGGCCCTGGCGCTGATCGACCCCGGCGCGGTCGACTGGCCGCGAGTGACCCGCACCGCCTTCCTCGTCCACCAGGCGTTCCACTACGACTACGCGGGGCCGATTGCCGACCTCGAGCACCGGCTGATGCTGATCCCCCCGGCGGAGCACGGCGACCAGCGCCTGGTGGCGCACCGGCTGGAGGTGCGATGCGCCTCCGCCCACACGCTGTCGAGCGACTCGGACGGATTCGGCAACGTCGTCGTCGAGGTCCGCGCCCCCCAGGTGGAGACCACGGTGGGATTCGAGGCCTGGAGCATCGTCGAGCGATCGAACCCGGCCACCCGCCCGTGGCTGCCGGCCGCAGCGCTCTCCGACCCGCGGTACCTGCGGCCGTCGGCGCTGACCCTGCCCGACGCCGCCCTCCGCGGCGCCGCCCGCCGCCACCGCGAGAGCGGGCTGCGGGGGCTCGACCTCGCCCTCGCGGTGAACGGCGCGGTCCACGAGACGATGCGCTACGACAAGAACGTCAGCGGCGTCTCCACCACCGCCTCCGAGGCCTTCGCGATGGGCGCCGGGGTCTGCCAGGACTTCGCCCACGTGATGCTCGCCCTCTGCCGGATGTCCGGGCTGCCCGCCCGCTACGTCTCCGGCCACCTCCTCGGCGAGGGCGGCACCCACGCCTGGGTGGAGGTGCTGATCCCCGTGGAGGGGGACGCCGCCGCCGAGGTGCACGCCCTCGACCCCACCCACGGTGTGGCGGCCGGCTCCCGGCACATCACCGTGGCCGTCGGCCGCGACTACGACGACGTGGCCCCCACATCGGGCAGCTACCGCGCCTCGGTCGCCGGGGCGCTGACCGCCCGCCGGCGGGTCGCGCTCATGGACGTCGAGTACGCGGTATAGCGGTCGCCCCGACGGGGTCGGCCGGGCACTCGGACACCTCGAGGCTGGGTCAACTGCGGCAGGAGGCCGCCTCGGTGGTGTGGACCCAGCCGCCCGGCGTCCGGCGGACGCTCATCTCGTCGCCGCAGACCCGGCACCGCGCGGTGAAGCGGAAGCTCACGGAATGACTGCGCCGCACGAAGCCACCGAGGACGTGGCCACAGCGCTCCGCCACCACGGTGCAGCGATCGATGGCGTCGATGGCGGTCATCGGCGGCCGGGCCCAGCGTTGTGGCGCCTCGGCGCCACGCGATCCCGCGGCCACGGATTCGAGCAGTCGCGGCGCCTGCGGTGCGCCGTCATCGTCGTGGACTCCGACCGCCTCCCATTCCTCCCGCGACGCCGGGAACCGCCGTGCGGACAGTGCGAGGTACAGGTCGTGCTTCGATCGGAAGTGGGTGTAGATGCGCTGGTGGTCGATCCGCAGCATGCCGGCGAGGGCGCGCATCGAGAGACCATGCAGGCTCCGGCGGGTCGCGAGCTCCCATGCGGCATCCAGGATCTGCTCTCGCGCGG
This sequence comes from Candidatus Dormiibacterota bacterium, assembly GCA_036495095.1. Taxonomy (NCBI): domain Bacteria; kingdom Bacillati; phylum Candidatus Dormiibacterota; species Candidatus Dormiibacterota bacterium. The sequence goes on from DASXNK010000143.1 coordinate 4,180, forward strand.
CATCGCGTCTCAGCCGCCGCGCCAGGTCCAGTCCAGCTGCTGCCATGAGCGGCAGTATGCGCACCCTCCCCGATCGGCGCAAGCGCGGAACCGATGATGATCCAGCCGGCTCCGGCTGTCGTACGAACGGGGGTTCGGGGCGCCCTGACAGTGTCCTGTCAGTGACCGAGGATGTGCACCGAGATGTCGTTCAGGCTGTTGTTCAGCACATCCGAGCAGTGGACCGTGCCACCGGCGTCGCCGGCCACGCATCCCTTGTCGGCCACCCGCGGACCGGCGCCGGACTGCGCCGCGACCGCGGACGAGACTGTGACCGCCACCGCGGAGGCGATCAGCGCCGCGCCGGCGGCGCGGGCCCTCGAACATCTGCTCGGGTGTGGGATGGTCCTCACTCCGGCTCCCGTCCAGTGTTGCGACCGGCCCCCCCTGCCCGGCCGCCGAGCGGGGCCATGGTACCGGCTCGGCCCGACGGGGTCTACCCCCTGCCGCGAGACCCTCATGCCCGGGCCGGCACCGGGATCCATCCGAAGGACGGCAGCGCGTCACCGTCGCCCGCCATCTCGACCAGCCGGCAGAGGGCGTTGGCGAGGGTCAGCTGGTCCGCGGTGCGGCAGTGCACGCCGAGCAGCGCCGGCGAGCACACCAGCACCGCCATGGCCTGGGCGCGGGAGATGGCCACGTTGAGGCGGTTCAGGCTGTAGAGGAAGTCCATCGAGCGCCGCTGGTCGTCGCCGCTCGAGGTCGCCATCGTGTAGATGACGACCGGCGCCTCCTGCCCCTGGAAGCGGTCGACCGTGCCCACCCGCGCCCCCGGCGGGAGCGCGTCCTGGAGGCGGTTGACGTGGGCGTTGTACGGCGCCACCACCAGGATGTCGTCGAGCGTGATCGGCCGCCGGTGGCCGCGGCGATCGGTCCACCGCCCCTCCCGCAGCAGCAGGTCGACGACGTCGCGCACCGCGGCGACCTCCTCGGGCGAGGTGACCCGGTTGCCCTCGTGGACCACCGGGAGGTACCGCACCCCGGCGCCGTCGAAGGGCGGCGGGGCGGTGACCGCCTGGCGGGCGCACTCGGCGCGGCCGCTGAGCCGGCCGTCGTAGAACGCCTCGGACACGAACGCACAGACGTCGGGATGCATCCGCCAGGTGCTGTCGAGGAACAGCCCGCGGCCGTCCGCGACGGTGCGCTCGCCGGCGAGCAGGTGCTCGAGCGCGGAGCGGTCCGCGCCCTCGGGATGGGTGCCCTGGACGGGCTGGCGCAGCTGCTGCGGATCGCCGCAGAGGACGAGGTTGCGCGCCGCACCGGCGGTGGCGACGACGTTGGCGAGGGACACCTGTCCCGCCTCGTCGACCACCAGGGTGTCGACGGCGCCCTCCATCGTCTCGTGGCAGAAGAGCCACGCGGTCCCGGCGACGACGGCCGGGCCCTCGGCGAGGGCGGCCACCACCTCGGCGACGGAGCCGGCGCAGCGCACCACGTCGCTGGCGCAGCGCTGGTGCTCGTCCGCCTTCTGCACCGCGGTGATCTCGACCCCGCTCTGCTCAGCGTGGCGGCAGACCTCGTCGAGGAGGTTGCCGATGGCGCGATGGCTCATCGCGGTGATGCCCACGCTGCGGCCCTGCCGGAGGAGGTCGAGGATCATCCGGGCGGCGGTGTACGTCTTCCCCGAGCCCGGCGGTCCCTGGACGGGGAGGCAGCCGGCGTCGAGGTCGAGCGCGAGCCGCCGCCCGGCGTCGACCGGGGTCTCGCCACCGCGGCGCAGCGGGTCTCCGTCGCGGTGGCCGGCGACCCGTGGCGGCCGGCGCAGCAGCAGGTCGCGGGCGGCGCGGTGGGGGCCGGGCGCGTCGATCCCGTGGAGCGCGACCCACTCGCCGGTGCGGCGCAGGGCGCGGCGCAGCGCCGTGGTGGGGATCGGGCCGCCGCTCACCAGGGCCCGAGGGTGGGGCTGCGCGCGCGCCGACGGCCACCGGCGGAGGACGAGCACGCCCCGCTCGCCGTCGATCTCCGCCACCTCGCCGGGGGACCTCCGGGTGGCCGGGTCGACCGGTCTGTCCCCCACCCGGATGGTGAACTCCTGGGCGGGGTCGAAGCGGTAGCGGTGGAGCTCCGAGCTCCCCAGCGTGCCGGCGACCCCGTCGAAGGTCAGCCCGGCGATGCTGTCGGGGTCCTCGTGGAGCTGGTCGTCGGCCATCGCCAGCCGCGCGTAGTAGGCCCACCAGGCCGGCCGGTCCTCGCGGCGGTGCCAGTCGAGGAGGCCGGCGAGCAGCCGGGTCGCGGCGTCCGCCTCCGGACCGCCGGAGCGACGCGCGAGCAGCCGGCCGGCGAGCTCCCTCGCCTCCTCGCTCTCGCGCGCGACCTCCTCCGAGGGCGCGCCGTCGGCCGGCTCGGGACGGGGCGGCGGCGCGCCGGTCTGCGCCTCGAGCTCGGCGCGGCGCTCCTCGAGCCAGCCGCGCAGCCGCCAGGTCGACTCGCAGTCGGCCGCGTTGTACTCGGCGATGGCGTCGAGGATGGCCGGATCCCGGTTCTCCAGCCAGCGCTCGTACTCGACGATGCTCGAGCCGCCGTCGGTGATGGCGCCATGCCGCCGGGGCATGAACAGCGGCTCCAGGCTCTTGAGCCCGTACGACTCCGCCGACACCCGCACCCCCTGGCGGACCACCCGGTAGAGGTCGACGAGGACGCCGCCACGGAGCAGGCGGTCGACCTCGTCCTCGCGGGTGGCGTGCTGGCCGGCGAGGCGGCGCAGCGCGCTGAGCTCGTAGGCCGCGTAGTGGTAGACGTGCAGCGACGGATCGCGCTGGAGGCGCGCGACGACGAGGTCGACCAGCTGCTCGAAGGCCCGCCTCTCCCCCTCCCGGTCGTGGCCCCAGAAGGCGTGGTACCGGGGCGCGCCGTCGACGACCTCGGTGATCCCGAACAGGTACTCGAGGCCGGTGTCGCAGGCCCAGGGGTCGCCCTCCATGTCGAAGAAGAGGTCGCCCGGGGAAGGCTCGGGAAGGGCGGCGAGGCCGTGAGCACCGTCGCCCGGCGGCCGCAGCTCGTGGCGCATCACGCCGTCGGCGCGTTGACGCAGCTGCAGGGCGGCCTGGGCGTGGAGGTTGCCGAGCGCGTCCTCCGACATCCCCGGGACCACCGGCAGGGTGACGGCGAGGCTCTGCAGGGTGCGCACTCCGGCGGCCTCGAGCCGGCGGATCTGGTCACGGCGCATCCCGGCGACGAACGAGAGATGGTCGTCGACGCGGCGGCGCTCGGCGCAGCCGTCGGCCCAGCGGCAGACCCTGCAGTGCTCGACCCGCTCCGGGTATGTCGCCCGGGGGCTGCCGTCGACCACCTCCTCGAGGCGCCGCCGGGCGGCGCGGTGGTAGGCGACGACGTCGGCGACCGCGCACCGCTCGGTGCGTCCGTCGCCGAGCACGATGTGCAGGTGCCGGGGCGCCCGGCCCTGGATGCGCTCGACCTGGAGCGAGTACTCCGCCGTCTGCAGCAGGGCGGCGGCCTTCAGGGAGCGGGCGAGCTTGGTGTCGGCAACCTCGTACGACCAGGACCCGAGGTCGCTCGGCTCCTCGACGCGCAGCAGGAAGTCGGCGCGCCCGTGCCACCGGCCGTCGAAGAAGGCGGCCTGGAAGATGACCCCGGCGCCCGCCCGCATCGCGGCGACGGTGAGCGCCTCCCACTCGTACAGACCCTCGAGGGTGGAGGTGCCGCGGGGGATCTCGACGACCGTGCGCCCCTCGGCGCGGAGCGACTCGAGGTGGCCCTGCTCGTGGGCATCGCCGCGGCGGCGGAGCAGCTCGAGCTCGGGGTCGTCGTCGCGGACCGCCGCCGGGATCCGTCCCTCGGCGACCGCACGGTCGAGCTCGGTCAGGTGCTCGCAGGCGAGGAAGCCGGTGAGGTCGGTGGCGCTGAGGACCAGGGTCCCGTCGATGAGGTGCATGGGGAGAGCATCCGGGATCGAGGCGACGGGTGTCTGTCGCGCGGCGCGCACTCGGGGTGTCCGGCAGTGTCGCCCTCGCGCGAGCCCCACCGGCGACCGTCACCAGCTCGCGCCCCGGCCGTTGCCCGCCGACGACAGCCGGGGGCCGGTCAGCGGGTGCGCCGGCCCCATGCACTGCCCCAGACGGCGCGCATCGCCCGGTACCGGGCGATCGCCTCGGCCTCGGCCCGATCGGCCCGCTGCTGGTCGTCCATCGTCGTCTCCCCCGGTGTGCCCCGGGATGTGCGATCCCGCCGCGCCGACGATGCGCGACGCCCGCGACAACCGCCCGTCGCCGCGCCGGCTATCAGGAGGGCAGTGCCAGCCGCCGGCCCCAGCGCTCCGTGTAGTAGACGTCGGTGAGCGCCGGTTTGGCGGGCGCGCCGCCGGCAGCGGCCGCGGCATGGCCGATCGCGAGCACTCCGAAGGGGAGGACGACCGCCTCCTCGGGCACGCCGAGGGCGGCGGCGAGGCCGGCCGGGCGGCACGCCGTGATCGTCGCCCCCAGGCCGGCGTCGATGGCGGCGAGCATGGCGGCGGCGACACCCATCATCGCCTCGCCGGCGAGTGCGCCGGCGACCGGGAACTCCCGCCCGGGGCCGGCGGCGACGAGCTCCAGGAGGGCACCGTGCCGGGCCGCGTCGATGAGCCCGCGCTCGACGAGGTCGGCGACGTTGCGTCGGTAGTTGGCCTCCCACCAGGCGGGCTGCACCGTCCAGACCACGAGGGCGGCGGCCTCCTCGACGTAGTGCTGCGACAGCAGCGCCTCGAAGATCGCGGGCCAGCGCTCCGGGTCGCGGTCGCGCCGGAGGAGGACGATGGCGCGCCAGTCGTAGGTGTTGCCGGCGTGCGGCATCGCCAGCGGCGCCTGGAGGACGGCGGCGAGCACCTCGCCCGGGATGTCGCGGTCGGGGTCGAACCGCCGGGTGCTCCTCCGGTTCTCGAGCAGGTCACGCAGCTCAGCCATGTGGTCCTCCAGCCGGCCGGTCAGGGGGCGCTCGCCGAAGCGCAGCCGGCCCCCTGAGGCTGTAGAGGAAGCGCATCCGTGCCAGGGAGGCGTCCGGATCCTCGAGGTAGAAGAGGCGAAAGGAGGCTTCCAGGTAGAGGGCTTCGAGGAGGGCGGAGAGAGCGGGCTTCGTGGTGCGGAGGTTAGCAGGGGTTCACCCGCCCTCTCCTAGCCGGACAGGGGTACTGGAGTACGTCCCTGCGGCCGTGGACGCGAGTGCGATGCGGTCGACGCGTTCGTGCGTGGACGCCGGGGGCGTACCCCGGCCCCACCGCCGCACTGACCCTCTCGGCGATGTGTCGCGAGCAGCCTCGCGGCGTGTCACGCCACGCACAAGAGACCCGTCACGCGAGTCGGACGCCGTGTCCATAGAGGTCTCCTCTCGGGTTGGCTAAGGTGCCGGAGGACATATCGGAGAGGCGGGAGGCGGAACAGAGTCACACTCGCTGCACCGGTGCGGTGCAATCCCGGCGGGGGGAGGCTGCGTCACCAGGCATTGCCTGGCTCCACTGTGCGCACGCTCCCGGCGAACACGATCCGGCAATGGACGCAGCGGAGTGCAGTCGATCAGCGACTGCCCGCGCACATGAGGGGGCGAACGATGCGAGAGCGGAATGTGGCCACGCGGGGAGGTACGCTGCTCGCGGGCCTTGCCCTGCTCGCCCTGGCGGCGCCGGCGTGCGGCAGTCAGGTGCAGTCGTCGACCGGGGGCACCGTGCCCGCCCCGTCGGACCCCACCAAGATCAAGGTCGGGGTGCTCCACTCACTGAGCGGCACCATGGCGATCAGCGAGGTCTCGGTGCGTGATGCCGAGCTGCTCGCCATCAGCGAGATCAACG